>NZ_JBSFNS010000033.1:0-84509 GCF_053587275.1 Amycolatopsis sp. NPDC003676 | reverse complement strand
ACGACAGCACGCATGCGAGCAGCGCCGCGCCGGTGACGGTGCCTGGTGGGGCTTCTAGTGGGCCTTATGCCGGGCCGGGTGGTCCGGTGACGGGGAGCGGGCCTGGGTTCACCGGTAATCCCCCGATCGGCGGCCCCGGTGTCAACACGTTCGGTCCGCCTGCTGGCGGAAACCCCGGGGTACCGCCTGCCGGGGTGTCGTACAACCCCGGCCCCGGCATCAACACCGGCACCGGACCGCTCAGCAACCCCAGCCTGCCCGGCGGCGGCAATGCCCGGCCTACGCCGGGTCCGCTCGGCCGCCTGTCCCCTGACGGGCTCGCGCTGGGCGGGGGCAATGTCGCGAAGCCTGGCGAGGACACGCCGCGCAGCCGGTCGGGTGGCGGTGTTGGCCGGGGTGGCGCTGGCGGTCGGGTGACTGGTGGCGCTGGTTCGGGTGGTTCCGGAAAGCCTGGTGAGAGCGGTGGGAAGGGCGCGGCGGAACGGCTGGAACGCGGCGCTACCGCTGCGGCGAACGCGGGGAAGGGCGGCAAGCCGGGTGCGGCTGGGGCCGCCGGTGCTGCTGGGGCTGGGAAGAAGAAGGAAGAGGACAAGGAACACAAGAACAAGATCCCGACACAGGTCGATCCGGACGAGGTCTTCGAGGTCAAGCCGGAGCGGGGACCGGACGGGGAGAAGATCACTCCTCCGGTTCTTGGCGGTTGATGCCAACTGCCTGGCGCATGCCATGGCCTCCGCATCTCGAGCGCAGACGTAGACACAGGAGCAGCTGATGTCAGGAATCGAAGTAAACTCGGAGCCGCTCTCCGGCGGCTCTCCCGCAGCCGACACGGCGGGCAACGCCTTCTTGGCGGGGCTCACCGAGGGCCCCGGAAGCCACGAAGCCGCCGAGAAGATGCGCGATGCCGGGCACACACTGAAGACCTTGGCACAAAACGGGTCGTTTGCGGTCAATGAGGCTGGATTCAACGCCTACATGAAGGCCTGCAATTTTTTCCTCGACGGCTACAAGACGATGATTCACGACCTGACCCTCCTCACTGAATTCGCCGAAATGGGCAGTTCTCCGTACGCGACCTTGGTAGCGGGGTTCAATGTCGAAGTAGCAGCCGGAGGCGGAGAAGCCATGCTGCCCAACCTTGTCCTAATGCGGGATGCGGTTGAGACCGCGAGAGACGCTCTTGCCATCGCGCGCAAAAATTACCGCGAAACCGACCATGCTCACAAGAAGTCATTCGATCAGCTCAACAAGAAAATTAACAACTGATGATCGCATCGCGAGTCCCGAAAACCCTCTTCCTGCTCGGCGCGGCCACGGTGCTGCTGACCGCGTGCGACAAGACCGTCGACGGGACCGCAGGAGCAGGCCAAACACCTTCTCCGACCGCCGCGCCGTCATCCTCTTCCGCAAACCCTTTTGCCGCAAGAAACCAGTGCGCCTTGCTGGATCAAATCCTGGCCGGCCGAGGTTTTCCCAAGGCGACCCCCTCAGTTGCCGACTCAAAGCGCTCCTGCATGTCCCAGAAGCCAGGAGACGGACCTGACGCCGGTGTCATCGGCCTCACCTTGCAGGACGGTCAGCGCTACACCGACAACGTTGCCGACCCCAGCAAGGCGCACGCCGGCGACGTCAATGGCCGCCCCCTCATCGAGGAACGCCAGCCACTCGGCTCGAGTGGATCATGCCTGATCAAGTTGGCTGTCGCGACCAACTCTCGCGCACTTATTGATGTCACAAACGGCAGCGACACCGACGTCGCATGCGAGGCAGCCCGAAAGCTGGCGGTCAAGCTGGACCCTCTTCTTCCGAAAAACTGACCCAGCCACCCGGGAAGTCGCATTGCGAACCGTAGGGGTACTTCTCACGTTGGACACCGCAGCCATCCTGGTCACCGCGTGCGACAACTCCGTCAACGGCGAAGCAGCTCCGAGCACACCAGCTTCCTCAGCCGCGCCCAGGAATCCCTTTGCCGCTCGGAACCAATGCGCCCTCTTGGGCCAGGCCCTCGCTGGCGAGGGGTTCCCCAAAGCGACACCCATGGAAACATCCAAAATCCCGAAAAAGCTCGCAGCGGAAAGCTCAACGGTCGACCGTCCGTTGAAGACCCCGAGCCCTTGCAGTCAAGCGGCCAATGCTCGATTTTCTTGGCAGTTGAACCCAACTCTCGCGCGGTGCTCGACGTTGCCAGCGGCACGGACACGACTGCCTCGTGCAAGACCGCCGAGGACCTAGCAGGCAAACTGGAACCTTCTCCCGAAGAACTGACTCCGCCCAGGCAGTCGGCCGGGACTCGCACCGTGGAAGCTGGAAAAATCGTGGCCAATATTCGCCGAGTCGCCAGGACATTGAGCGTCACACTGGCCCTAGTCAACGCAGCGGCCTGCGGAAACTCGATCAATGGAACTGCCACACCTACCACATCAGCTTCTGCGCCAGCCAATCCGGCCTCTAGTTCCCCCAACCCATTCGCCACATTGGACCAATGTCAGCTAGTCGATCAAATCCTGTCCGGGCAAGGATTTCCGCCAGCTCGGCCGTCCATCGCGGACGCCAACCGCAGCTGCCGGACGAAGAGAACCTCCGTCAATGCCGCGAAGGATCCTGCGGCGGAAGTTGGGATCGCGCTCCAGGACGGCCAGAAGTACACAGATAACGTCCTTGACCCACATTCCGCGCACAACGGAAATATCAACGGGCGCAAGCTCATCGAGCAACGTGATCTGCTGGGCTCGCCAGGCGGTTGCCAGATAGGAATGGAAGTCGGACCAGACTCGCGCGCCTTGGTGATCGTGCTGATCGGCGACGACACCGCAGCCGCGTGTGAAAAGGCCGAAGACGTCGCAACGGCGTTAGACAAGCTGCTGCCCCGGAACTGAGAATCAGGCCAGCCAAAGATCGCATCGCGAAGCTCGAAAGCTCCGGTCGTGCTACGACGCTGACCGCGGGCGGCAAGATCGAATAGGGGTCTGCCTCGGCGGCGTCGACGACCGTCCCGTGATCTAGGAGCCACGACCGTTCGGTCCGAGTGGGTCATGCGAGCTGGCCCCCTCCCAACGGAAGACCCCCGGCAAGGCCCCCATCTCGGGGATAACCTCAGGGACCTTCCCCGATGTGCCCTCCCCCTCCATCGACCATGCTGTGAAGCATGAGTGGTGCGAACGACGTGCGGCCTCCCCGTACGAACCCCCTGAACGGGTTCGAGGAGACCGTCAAGGACTTCTGGGCCAGCAGGCCTCGGCGGCCGCACTCGGGGCGGAAGGTCGCTGGGGTCGCGGCTGGGCTGGGGGATCGCTACGGGATCGATCCGGTGGTGATTCGGGTCGCGTTGGCGGCGGCGACTGTTTTCGGGGGGTTCGGGCTGGTTCTTTACCTGCTCGGGTGGCTGTTCTTCCCTTCCGAGGGGGACGAGGTTTCCGGCTTCGAGTCGTTGATCGGGCGCGGGCAGTCGAGCATGACCAAAGCCTTCGCGGCCGTGCTCACCGTCGCGGTGATTCCGGTTGTCGGGTGGACCTTCGGCGGCGGCTGGTTCGACGGGGGCGGCCTGATCGGGTTCGCGTTGCTCGCCACGTGCCTTTATCTCCTGCACCGCACCCGCGGGCAGGACAACCGACCGGCGCCGGTCGTCGCGTTCGCGGCGGACGGAACCGCTTCCGGAACCGGAGCTTTCACGATGAACAGCGACACCCCGACTCCCGCGGCGGCGGCACCGGGCTGGGATCCGCTGGCCGCCGACCCGGCCGGCTGGGATCTGCCTGACCCGGCGGCGCCGCCACCGCCGCCACCGCCGCCGCCGTCTCCGGCCGACGACTACAACAACTACCAGCACCGGCCGCCGCGGCGACGGTCCAAGATCGGGGCCGCCACGCTCGGGGTCGCGGTGATCGTGGCCGGCATCGGGGTCGCGCTCTCGCTGAACGGGTTCGACTGGTTCTCGCTGCGGCACATCATCGGCATGACGCTCGCCGTGCTGGGCGTCGGGCTCGTGGCGGGTGCGTTCGCCCGCGGCGCCCGCGGCCTGATCGGGCTCGCGATTCCGCTGTCGATCGCCGGGATGGTGCTCACGACCAGCACGTTCGACAACCTCGACGTGCGCGGCGGCGTCGGCGACCTGACCGCCACCCCGCGTACCGCGGCCGAATTGCAGCCGGTTTACCGGCACACCGCGGGCAACATGAAGATCGACCTGACCCAGCTGGCCGCGAGCGAACCGGTCACTACCACGGTCTCCAACGGTGCCGGGAACACCGAGGTCATCGTGCCGCGCACCGCGGACGTGACCTTCACCTGCGAGAACAGCGCCGGTGAGGTCGACTGCCTGAACCGCACGTCCAACGGGGTCGGCCAGCCGGCCATCTCCGGGACCGACAACGGCGACGACAACGTCGGCGGACAGAAGATCACGCTCCACGTCACCAACGGCGTGGGCCAGGTGGAGGTGCGCCGTGGCTGAGAACCCGTACTCCTACGACGAGCCCGAAGCCCCGGCCTGCCGTCGCCGCGGGGTCGACTGGATCACGCTGATCGTCGGGGTCGCGACGCTGCTCGTGTCCGGCTACGTCCTCACCGACGGATCCAGCTGGCTGCCCACCTTCGACTTCCGCTGGATCGTCGCGGGCGGCGCGGTGTTCTGCGGGATCCTGATGCTCGGCGCGTCGTTCCGCAAGCGACGGCCGTAACAGCGCGACAAAAAACGGGGCCCGGTAATCCGGGCCCCGTTTTTCATGTCATTCCCATTCGATGGTGCCCGGCGGCTTGCTCGTCACGTCCAGCACCACGCGGTTGACCTCGGACACCTCGTTCGTGATCCGGGTCGAGATCCTCTCCAGCACCTCGTACGGCAGCCGCGTCCAGTCGGCGGTCATCGCGTCCTCCGACGACACCGGGCGCAGCACGATCGGGTGACCATAAGTGCGGCCGTCGCCCTGGACGCCGACGCTGCGGACGTCCGCGAGCAGCACCACCGGGCACTGCCAGATCTCCTGGTCCAGCCCGGCCGCCGTCAACTCCTCGCGGGCGATCGCGTCGGCCTCGCGCAGGGTCTCCAGCCGGTCCGCGGTCACCTCGCCGATGATCCGGATGCCCAGGCCCGGCCCGGGGAACGGCTGGCGCTGCACGATGGTCTCCGGCAGCCCCAGTTCGAGCCCGACCCGGCGGACCTCGTCCTTGAACAGCAGCCGCAGCGGTTCGACCAGCTCGAACTGCAGGTCGTCCGGCAGGCCGCCGACGTTGTGGTGGCTCTTGATGTTCGCGGTGCCCTCGCCGCCGCCGGACTCGACGACGTCCGGGTACAGCGTGCCCTGCACGAGGAACCGGTAGTCGCCCTGCGCCTTGAGGTCGCGCTCGGCCTGCTCGAACACGCGGATGAACTCGCGGCCGATGATCTTGCGCTTCTGCTCCGGGTCGGTGACGCCGGCGAGCGCGTTCAGGAACCGCTCGCGCGCGTCCACGGTGACCAGGTTGACGCCGGTCGCGGCCACGAAATCGCGCTCGACCTGGGTGCGCTCCCCCGCGCGCAGCAGGCCGTGGTCCACGAACACGCAGGTCAGCCGATCGCCGATGGCGCGCTGCACGAGCGCGGCCGCGACCGCGGAGTCGACGCCGCCGGACAGGCCGCAGATCGCCCGTCCGTCGCCGATCTGCGCGGCGACCGCAGCCACCTGCTCGTCCACAATGGACGAAGTGGTCCAGCCGGGCTTGACCCCGGCGATCTCGTACAGGAACCGGCGCAGCACCTCCTGGCCGTGCGGCGAGTGCGCCACCTCCGGGTGGTACTGCACGCCCGCGAAACGCCGTTCGACGTCCTCGAAACCGGCGACCTCGGCGCCGTCGGAGCTGGCCGTGACGACCGAGCCCTCCGGAGCCTTGGTGACGCTGTCGTTGTGGCTCATCCACGCCGTCTGGTGGCCGGGCAGCCCGGTGTGCAGGACGCCGCCCTCGCCGACGATCCGCACGTCAGTACGGCCGAACTCGCGCACGCCGGTCGGCTCGACGACGCCGCCGAGCGCGCGGGCGAGCAGCTGGTGGCCGTAGCAAATGCCGAGGATCGGCACGCCGGCCTCGACCAGCTTCGGGTCCATCGCGGGAGCGCCCTCGGCGTACACGCTCGACGGGCCGCCGGACAGGATGATCGCGGACGGGTTCTTGGCGAGCAGCTCCTCGACGGTCGCGCTGGACGGCACGACCTCGGAGAAGATCTGCGCCTCGCGCACGCGACGGGCGATCAGCTGCGCGTACTGCGCCCCGAAGTCCATGACGAGTACCGGACCGGTGGGAGTGGCCACCCAAGACCTCCAGGTATCAGCGCTTTTGCCACCATCGTCCCAGGTGGGCCCCGTCACGTCGGCAATGCCCCCGGAATGAGGACAGCCGCTGTCCGCGAACCGGCTTACCGTGCCCGCATGACCAACGACTGGACCAACGAACTGGCCGAACAGCTCGACTGGCACTGGCAGCACCACGTGCGCCCGAAGCTGGAAGGCCTCACCGACGACGAGTACTTCTGGCAGCCGGTCGAGAACTGCTGGACCGTGCATCCCCGCACGAGCGACGACCAACCCGGCACGGGCGACTTCACCATCGACTTCTCGTTCCCGGAGCCGACTCCCCCGCCGGTGACCACGATCGCGTGGCGGCTGGGCCACATCATCCCGGGCGTGCTGGGCATGCGCTCCGCGTCGCACTTCGGCGGGCCGCCGACGTCCTACCAGGAGTTCCCGTACGCAGGCTCTGCCGACGAAGCACTGAAGCAGCTCGACGACGCGTACGCGACCTGGATGGCCGGCGTACGCAGTCTCGACGCCGAAGCGCTGGCTCGCCCGTGCGGTCCAGCTGAAGGGCCGTACGCGGAGCTGTCGATGGCCGCGCTGGTCTTGCACATCAGCCGAGAGATGATCCATCACTGCGCGGAGATCCTGCTGCTTCGCGACCTTTACCGAAACCGCTGACCAGCAGTCCCAGCCCGATCCCGAGCAGCGCGGGCATGCCGTGGTTGTCGTGCAGCACTGTGTCGAGCACGGCGAGCGGCACGATCAGCAGCGCGGCGAGGTACAACCCCCGCGGCGGCTCAGCGGCGCGCGCTCGCAGCACGACTACGGCAAGCGCGCCGAGCAGCCCGGCGACGCACATCGAGTTGCCCGCACCTACCGGATTCAGCCAGACGTAGCTGAGGAACTGGCCGAACAGCCCGCATCCGAAGTAGAGGACGAACCAGGAGACGCGGCCGAGGCACCATTCCGCCACCGTGCCGACGACGGCGAGGGCGACCAGGTTGAAAAGCCCGCCGAACAACTTGCCGTCCTGGAAGAACATGCCGGTCAGCAGCCGCCACCACTCCCCGGAGTCGATCGCGGTGGCGTCCCGCTTGAAGCGGTCGAAGAGCGACGGGTCCGCCAGTTGAGCGATCAGCACGGCTGCGGTCACGAGGAACACCGCGCCGGTCAGCACCGGACGGCGCGGTGTTCCGACGCGAGCGAAGAAGGCCACCGCCGGGTTGGCGGACCAGCGAGAGGCAACCGAGTTGGTCATGCGCTGACGATATGGCGACGATCCGCGAGAAACCCCCGACAAATGTCATCTCCGCGCCAGGACAGGTGCCACAAAAGAAGGACCTGGTCCGGCGTGCCGGGCCAGGTGGCGCCTAATACCTTGGGCGCATGGACACGATCACCCCACAGCCGCGGGCCGCGTGGATCGCCGGTCAGGCTGAGCAGGGCGCGAGCACCCTCGTGGTGCACCACCCGTTCGACGGCAGCGAAGTGGCGACGGTCGCGGTGCCCGGCGCGGACCAGGTCGAGCGGGCGGTGGCCGCGGCGGCCGCGGTCGCGAAGGAGTTCCGGCGCACTCCCGCGCATCAGCGCGCGGCCGCGCTGGAGCACGTCTCGCGCGGGCTCGCGATGCGCGCCGAGGAACTCGCCGAGGTGATCACGGCCGAGAACGGCAAGCCGTTGAAGTGGGCCGAGGCCGAGGTGAAGCGGGCGATTTCGGTCTTCCGGATCGCGGCCGAGGAGGCGCGCCGGTTCAGCGGCGACGTCCAGCGGCTCGACGCCGACCCGTCCGGTGACGCCCGGCTCGCGCTGACCCGCCGGGTGCCGCGCGGGCCGGTGCTCGGGATCGCGCCGTTCAACTTCCCGCTGAACTTGGTGGCGCACAAGGTCGCGCCCGCGCTCGCGGTTGGCGCGCCGATCATCATCAAGCCCGCGCCGCGTACGCCGCTGTCGTCGCTGGTGCTCGGCGAACTGCTCGCCGAGACCGACCTGCCCGACGGCGCGTTTTCCGTGCTGCCGCTGGGAAACGAGGAGACGCAGGCGCTCGTCGCCGACCCGCGGCTGCCGGTGGTGTCGTTCACCGGATCCGGCCCGGTCGGCTGGTCGATCGCGGACGCGGCGGCACGCAAGCACGTGGTGCTCGAACTCGGCGGCAACGCAGCGGCGGTCGTGCTGCGGGATTGGCCGGACGTCGAGGGTGCTGCGCAGCGGATCGCGACCTTTGGCAACTACCAGGCTGGCCAGTCGTGCATTGCGGTCCAGCGGGTAATTGTGGACGCGGCGATCGCCGACGAGTTCGTGCCCGCGCTGACCGAGGCCGTCGAGGCGCAGGCAACCGGCGATCCGTATGACCGCAACACTGACGTCGGCCCGGTCGTCGACGAGACTGCTGCGGAACGGATCATCGCGTGGGTCGATGAAGCGGTGGCTGGTGGCGCACGAGTGCTGACCGGCGGAACCCGTTCGGGCGCAACGGTTGCGCCGACTCTGCTGACTGACGTGCCCGCGGACGCCAAGGCTTGGTCGGAGGAAATCTTCGGACCGGTGCTGGCAGTGTCCATTGTGGATGGAGTGGACGAGGCTTTTGCTTCGGTGAACGCGTCCGCGTACGGGTTGCAGGCCGGGGTGTTCACCAGTGACGTGCAGTTGGCCTTCCACGCGTCGGCGGAGCTGGAAGTCGGCGGCGTGATCATCGGCGACGTGCCGTCGTATCGCGCGGATCAGATGCCGTACGGCGGCGTGAAGGGTTCCGGCGTCGGCCGAGAAGGCGTGCTGTCGGCGATGCACGACCTGACCGAGGAGCGAGTCACGGTCTTCACCGGAGTCGACCTCTGACCACAGTGGACTTGCGACGGGCAACGGCCGCTGACGCACGCGACATCGCCGACGTGTGGCTGCGGTCGTTCACCGCCGCACTGCCGACCGTCCGGCGCGCCCATGACGACGACGCGGTGCGTTGGTGGTTCGCGAATATCGTGGTGCCGCAGCAGGAAACCTGGGTAGCTGTTGCCAAGTCCACTGTGGCCGGACTGCTCGTGCTCGACGGGGCAGAGCTGGCCCAGCTCTATCTCGACCTTCCGTGGCGCGGGCGCGGCATCGGCGATCAGTTGGTGGACTTGGCCAAACAGCTCCGCCCCGGCGGGTTGACACTGTGGACGTTCCAGATCAACGAGCCAGCGCAACGGTTTTACCGCCGCCACGGTTTCGTCGCCGTCGAATACACCGACGGGCAGCGAAATGAAGAGCGCGAGCCAGACGTGCGTTACGTCTGGCCCGCGCCTCACACAGACTGAGCGAACTTGAGAACCCCGTTGGGATCGTACTTCTTCGCCACCTGGTCCAGCCGGGCCGCGTTGTCGCCGTAGTAGGCCGACTTCCAGTCCGGCAGGTCCGGGTCGATGTAATTCACGTAGCCGCCGTGCGCGCCGGCGTCCGCCAGTCCGGAGACCACAGTGGACACTGACTTGCGCGCGGTCTCCTGGCTGCTCGCGGTGGCCGGAGCGTAAACCTGGATGCTGGCCAGCGCTTTCCGGTGCGGGAACGCCGTGTCCGCAGGCGCGATATCCCCCACCGCGCCGCCGAGACCGTCGATGAGCAGATCCATCCCCTTGTGCCCCGAGGCGAGATCGGCGATCTTCCCGCCGTCGACCGGATCGGTGATGATCCGCGACGACGCCACGAAAGTCTGCCGCTCCGAACTGCCGGAGAAATAGTTCATCGCCGCGCCGTAGCCGAGGGTTTTCATCGTGCGGGTGGACGGCGACACCGACAATCCACTGAGCGCTGACGTCAGGCCCGCCGAACCGCCCACGAACGCCCCGCCGATCCGGCACGCCCCGCTCGGACCGCCGGAAACCACACAGTTCGACCACAATTCGGGCGGAGCGCTCGGCAGCCAGCGCTGCCACGCGTCGACCACGTCGCCCGCCGAACCGGACTGGAACTTCAGCGAAAACACCGTGACGGTCGGCGCTTCCACGGTGCTGAAGGTGAACGAGGTGACCACGCCGAAGTTTCCGCCCCCGCCGCCGCGCAGCGCCCAGAACAGGTCGCCGTCCGCTTGTGCGCTCACCGTGCGCAGCTTGCCGTCCGGCGTGACGATCTGCGCGGACTGCAGCCGGTCGCACGTCAAACCGTATTTACGGGTCAATACCCCGATTCCGCCGCCGAGCGCGAGCCCCGCGATGCCGACCGTCGGACAGGAGCCCGCCGGCAAGCAACGACCCGCCTTCGCCAGCTCCGAATAGACGTCCCCGAGTTTCGCGCCCGCGCCGATGACGACCTGGTCGCCCTGAATGTCCACGCCGGCCATGCCGCCGACGTCGATGACCAGCCCGCCGTCCGGCGCGGAATACCCGGCATAGCTGTGCCCACCGCTGCGCGCGGCGAGCGGGATCCGGCCGCCAGCCGCCTCAACGCACGCCTGCACGTCCTCCGGCTTCGCGCATTTCGCGACCGCCGCTGGATTTTGCCCGTCGAAAAGCGGGTTGAACGCCCGTTTCGCGGTGGCGAATCCACCGTCGCTGGGCAGCACCAGGTCCCCGGAGAGCTTGCCGCGCAACGCGTTCCAATCCGGCGGCCCGGACGGCTTCGAACTGGTGCTCGGCGGCACGGTCGCTCTCGACGTCGGGCTGGTCTGCGGCACCGAGGGTCCCGGTTTCGCCGTGCACGCCGCGGCCACCGCGCCGACCGCCGTCAATCCGGCGGCGCGCAAAAACGTCCTTCTCCCGACTGTCATGTTCATTCAGACGCCTCAGACCTCAGGTCGGTTGCGAAAAGTCCGGTCAGCAATGCCGCAAGGGTGAAAAACTGTCCACATCGGACCGCCTACCGGGCGCGCGCCCAGCCTCGGCGAGCGGGTAGCCGAGGACGAGCTCGCGGCCACCCGGCAATCCGGTCAAAATTAGAGCAGCGGGGCCATTTCCGGCACCGGCCCGGAAAGCGCCGAACCGTCGCCGCGGCCGGTCAGCCAGGCCAGCACCGTGCCCGGCGTCCCGGTCACGAGATCGCCGCCGTCGCCGAAGGTCCAGGTACGGACGCCATCGGTGATCCGGAACGAAGGCAACGGACGCGGACACATCCGGATCAGCGTCGCGATCACCGCGTCGAGATGCTCGCCGAGAAGCGCGGTGGCGCTGTCGAAATCATGGCCGGCATCGAGGTCGACCAGGTGAATCGTGGTCTCGGAAAGCCGCAGCGTCAGCACGTCCGCGCCGGTCAGCTCGCCGCCGTGCCGGTGGCGGACGCGCGCTGCCCAGGTCTCGTCCGACAGCCGCGCGGCATGGTCGGTCAGCCGTTTTCCGGACGCCACCAGATCGGCCACGATCTCCGCCGGAGCGCGGCCCGCGCCGGCCTCGATGTCGTCGTCCCGGGCGTTGCCGGGGCCGTACATCGACCGCTCGACGCCGGTTTCGGCCCAGGTCAACAGGTTCCCGAGAGCGTCCGCGTTACGCGCGAGATGGGTGAGCAGATGCGCGCGCGTCCAGCCGGGCAGCGCGCTCGGCTCGGCGAACGCCGTCTCCGGCATCGCCTCGGCGACTCGTGCCCATTCGTCGTGCAATTCCCGGATCCGGTCCAGCGCCGCAGTCGTCACCGGACGATCTTAGGTCAGCGGCGCAGTGCCGCGGGCGCGTTCGCCGGAACCGCCGGGTTCTTCGGCGCGACCGGCTCCATCCGGGCGTACCCGCTGCTCTGTTCGGGCCGTTCGTCGGCTTCGCCCTTGTTGGGCCAGAACGAGAAGGCCCGCTCCGCCTGCGCGGCGATGGTGAGCGACGGGTTCACGCCGAGGTTCGCGGTGATCGCCGAACCGTCCACAACGGACAGTCCGGGGTAGCCGTAAACCCGGTGGTACGGGTCGATGACGCCGGTGTCAGCGCTGTCGCCGATCGGCACGCCGCCGATGAAATGCGCGGTGAGCGGGATGTCGAACACCTCGCCCCAGGTGCCGCCCGGCATGCCGCCGATCCGTTCCGCGGTAAGGATGTTCGCCTCGTGCCCGGCCGGGATGAAGCTCGGGTTCGGCTCGCCGTGGCCCTGTTTCGACGTGTACTTCCGCCGTCCGAAAAGGCCGGGCCGCGTGTAGGTGGTGATGGAGTTGTCGAGGCTCTGCATCACCAGCAGAATCACCGTGCGCTCGCTCCACCGGTACGCGTTCAGCAGTTTCGCCGACTGCACCGGGTGCCTGACCAGGAACGTGAGCGCCTGCCGCCAGCGCGGAACGGGCGAAGAACCGTCAGTGGCAACGGTTTGCAGCAGGCTCATCGCGTTGCTGCCCTTGCCGTAACGCACCGGTTCGATGTGCGTGTTCTCGTCCGGATGGATCGACGAGGTAATCGCGACCCCGCGGCTGAAGTCTCGCTCGGCGTCCACAGTGGTCCGCGCCGCGCCGATGATCGCCTCGGAGTTCGTCCGGGTCAGCTCGCCGAGCTTGCCGGACAACTTCGGCAGCGCGGCCGTGTCCTTCATCCGGTGCAACAGGTTCTGTGTGCCCCAAGTACCAGCGGCGAACACCACCTGCGACGCCGTGACCGTGGTCCGGAAACGCCGCGAACGGGTTCCGGTCTTCTGCAACGTGATCGCGTAACCGTTGCTGCGCGGGCTCACCGACGTCACCGTGGTCAGCGGAATGACCTTCGCGCCGTCCTTTTCCGCGAGGTACAGGTAGTTCTTCACCAGCGTGTTCTTCGCGCCGACCCGGCAACCGGTCATGCACGAACCGCATTCGGTGCACCCGACCCGATCCGGCCCGGCACCGCCGAAGAACGGGTCCTTCACCGTCTCGCCGGGCTTGCCGAAGTACACCCCGACCGGCGTGGCGTGGAACGAATCCTCGACGCCCATGTCCTTCGCGACGTCCCGCATCACCACGTCGGACGGCGTGATCGTCGGGTTCGTGACGACGCCGAGCATGCGGCTGGCCTGGTCGTAGTGCGGCGCGAGTTCGCTTTCCCAGTCGGTGATGTGCGCCCACTGCCGGTCTTGGTAGAACGGCTTGAGCGGCCGGTACAGCGTGTTCGCGTAGACCAGCGACCCGCCGCCGACACCGGCGCCGGCCAGCACCATCACGTCGTTGAGCATGTGGATGCGCTGAATGCCGTAACAGCCGAGCTGCGGGGCCCAGAGGTAACGCTTGAGATCCCAGGACGTCTTGGCGAACTCGTCGTCGGCGAAGCGCCTGCCCGCCTCGACCACCGCGACGCGGTAGCCCTTCTCGGTCAGCCGCAACGCCGCGACGCTGCCGCCGAACCCGGACCCGACGACGAGGACGTCGTAGTCGGGTTCTTGCCGCGCGGTGGTGGTGTTACTGGCAGTCACAGGAAAGAGGGTAACCCCCGGGAAGCCGCCAGGCCAGAGTTAAGTTACTGACGAGTTACCTCACCTGGGCAGACACGCTTCAACCGCGAAGTCCTGGCACCTCAGCCGCGCACGGTCAGCCCGACGCGCTGGAACTCCTTCAGGTCCGAGTACCCCGTCTTCGCCATCGCGCGGCGCAGCGCGCCGAACAGGTTCACCACGCCCTCCGCGTCCGAGGACGGGCCGAAGAGCAGCGTCTTCAGGTCCACCGCGTAGTCCGAGTCCGGGCCCTCCACCACGCGCGAGCGCGGCAGCGACGGGTGCGCCGCCGCAGCCGTCCAGTACAGGCCCTGGCCCGGGGCGTCCGACGCGGTCGCCAGCGGGGCGCCGAGCATGACCGCGTCCGCGCCGCAGGCGATCGCCTTCGCGATGTCGCCCGACGTCGTGATGCCGCCGTCGGCGAGGACGTGCACGTAACGGCCGCCGGTCTCGTCCAGGTAGTCGCGGCGAGCGGCGGCCGCGTCCACGATCGCCGTCGCCATCGGGGTGCCGATGCCGAGCACGCGGTCGGTGCTGGTGACGCCCTCGGTGTAGCCGTGGCCGACGATGACGCCCGCCGCGCCGGTGCGCATCAGGTGCATGGCCGTGCGGTAGTCGCTCACGCCGCCGGCGATCACCGGCACGTCGAGCCGGCCGATGAACTCCTTGAGGTTGAGCGGTTCCGCGTCGCGCTGCACGTGCTCGGCGGAGATGATCGTGCCCTGCACGACCAGGATCTCGACGCCCGCGGCGATCAGGTCCGGGGTCAGCTCGGCGGCGTGCTGCGGGCTGACCCGCGCGGCCACCGTCACGCCGGATTCGCGGACCGTCTTGATCGCCTCGGTCAGCAGGTCGAGCCGGATCGGCGCGGAGTGCAGCTCCTGCAGCTCGCGCACGACTGCCGCCGGGTCCTCGCTGTCCTCGGCCGCGCGGACGAGACGGAAGATCGCCTCTTCGACGTTCGCGTGCCGGGCCCAGAGCCCTTCGGCGTTGAGCACGCCGAGGCCGCCCAGCTCGCCGATCGCCACCGCGGTCCCCGGCGACACGATCGCGTCCGTCGGGTGGGTGACCAGCGGCAAGTCGAACCGGTACGCGTCGATCTGCCAGGCAGTGGACACCACCGACGACGACCGCGTCCGCCGCGACGGCACGATCTCCACGTCATCGAGGTCATACGCCCGCCGCGCGGTGCGGCCCATGCCGATCTCGACCAGATCCCGCACGTGATGTCCCTTCTCGCGCCTGCCGCTTCGCGGTCCATTGTCGCGAGTCGGCACGGGTGACCTGCGCGCGGGGGACCGTTGCGGTGGCGACAACCACCGGTTGTGCGCGCGGTTGTTTGCCACCGGCACCGGCGGGTGGTTGGCTGCCCGGCTGAACGAGGGGGACGGATTTGGCGCTGGGCAAGGACTTTCACCGGCTGTGGCTGGCGTACGCGGTCAGCATCGCGGGCACCTACTTCGCCCTCGACGCCTTCTCGATCATCGCGGTACGGGTGCTGCACAGCAGTGCCGCGCAGGTGTCGTTGCTGGCCGGAGCCGGGCTCGCGGTGGGTTCGCTGGCCGCGCTCCCGCTCGGTCCGTGGGTGGAATTCCGGCGGAAACGGCCGGTGCTGATCGCGATGGATCTCGTCCGGTTCGCCGCCCTGCTCACGCTGCTGCCCGCGTATCTGCTCGACCTTTTGACGTTCGTCCAGCTCGTGGCGGTGTCGGTGATCGTGGCGGCGGCGAACATCGCGTTCACGTCGGCGAGCGGCGCGTATCTGAAATCACTGGCGGCTGGTCCAGACCTGCTCACCGCCAACGGCCGGTTCGAGACGACCCTGTGGACCGCGACCGCGATCGGCCCACCGGCGGGCGGCGCGGCGATCGGGTTCTTCGGCCCGCTGGCCACTGTGATCCTCGACGCGATCAGCTACTTGCTCTCCGCGCTCTCGCTCTCGACGATCCGCACCCGCGAGCCCAACCCGTCCCGCCCCGCGTCCTTCCGCGCCGCTGACCTCGTCGAGGGCTGGCGGTATGTCTTCCAGCACGCCCGGCTGCGGAAGCTCTTCCTCAGCTCCTGTCTGGTCAACGGCCTGATCATGGCCACCGCACCGGTGCTGGCGGTGCTGCTGCTCGGCGAACTCGGCCTGCCGACCTGGCAGTACGGGCTCGCGTTCGGCGTCCCGTGCCTCGGCGGCCTGGTCGGCTCCCGGCTCGCCCGCCGCCTGGTGCCGCGCTACGGCCGGGTCCGCCTGCTGCCGATCGTCGGTGCGGTCCGCACATGCTGGGTCGTGCTGCTGGCGTTCGTGCCGTCTGGGATCGGCGGACTGTTCTGGGTGATGGCGGTGGAGTTCGGGCTGATCGTCAGCTCGGCGGCGTACAGCACGGTCCTCGCGACGTATCGGCTCGAGGAGACTGAAGACGGGTACGTGAGCCGGATGTTGTCCGCGTGGCGGATCAGCAGCAGCGCCAGCACCGCCGGGCTCACGCTGTTGTGGGGTGTGGTGGCGACGTGGCTGGGCACGCGCGGCGCGCTCGGGCTGGCGGGCGCGTTGATGCTGGCGACGCCGTTGCTGCTGCTCGGGTGGAACCGCGCTCAGAACGAGACGCGCGCGGTGGAATCAGTTCGCAGCACCGATTCCTGATCGAACAGGTGCTTGTAGTCGGTGCGGATCTGTTCGAGGTCGGCGTTCGCGTGCTGGTTCGTCGGCGGATACAGCACCACGAGCACGATCGAATGCTCGCGCACGACCGCGCCGCCGCCGGACCGCCATTGACCGGTGCCCTCGAGCTGCGTGAAGCCGTCCGGGAACCGCGGTGTGATGTCCTTCGCCGAGAAGTCCGCGAACTCCTTCTCGGTCACCTCGCCGCCGCCGGGCTTGGCGGTGCCGAAGTACAGCTCGGTGCGTTTCCACAGCGAGCTGTCCGGCGAATCCGCCGCGGCCGCCGAAGCCGCTCCTCCCCCGAGCACCATCGCGGCAGCCGCTGTCAGCACGAACCTCCGGGAAAACCGCATTCGCCCGCTCCCCTCGCCGTCACCTGGAGATCCAGTGTGGCGGGAGGAAGGAGCGGGCGAACAGGGTCGATCAGCGGGTCGTGTAGTTCGGGGCCTCGACCGTCATGGTGATGTCGTGCGGGTGGCTTTCCTTCAGCCCGGCCGCGGTGATCCGGACCAGCTGGCGCTCCTGCAGTTCCGCGATCGTGCGCGCCCCGGTGAAGCCCATGCCCGAACGCAGGCCGCCGGTCAGCTGGTGGACCACGTTCGACAGCGGCCCGCGGAACGGGATCCGGCCTTCGATGCCTTCCGGCACCAACTTGTCGTCGGAGAGCACGTCGTCCTGGGCGTAGCGGTCCTTGGAGTAGGACTTCGCCTCGCCGCGCGACTGCATGGCGCCCAGCGAGCCCATTCCGCGGTAGACCTTGAACTGCTTGCCGTTGACCAGGATCAGGTCACCCGGCGATTCGGCGGTGCCCGCGAGCAGGCTGCCCAGCATGACTGTGGACGCACCGGCCGCGATCGCCTTCGCGATGTCGCCGGAGTACTGGATGCCGCCGTCGCCGATCACCGGGACGCCCGCCGGACGACAAGCCAGGTCCGCCTCGTAGATCGCCGAGATCTGCGGCACACCGACGCCTGCGACGACTCGCGTGGTGCAGATCGAGCCCGGTCCGACGCCGACCTTCACTCCGTCCGCGCCAGCATCGACCAGCGCCTGCGCACCGGCCCGCGTGGCGACGTTGCCGCCGACGATGTCGACGGTCTCGCCCAGTTCCTTCTTCAACAACCGCACCGCGTCGATGACCGCACGCGAGTGGCCGTGCGCGGTGTCGACCATCAGCACGTCCACCCCGGCCTCGGCGAGTGCCATCGCGCGCTTGTGCCCGTCCGGCCCGACGCCGACCGCGGCACCGACGACCAGGCGGCCGTCCGGGTCCTTCGACGCCCGCGGGTACTGCTCGGTCTTCACGAAGTCCTTGACCGTGATCAGGCCGCGCAGCTTGCCCGCGCCGTCGACGATCGGCAGCTTCTCGATCTTGTGGCGGCGCAGCAGCCCGAGCGCGGCTTCCGCGGTAACGCCGACCTGCGCCGTCACCAGCGGCGTCCTCGTCATGACTTCGCTCACGAGGCGGGTGTGGTCGACCTCGAACCGCATGTCGCGGTTGGTGATGATGCCCACGAGCGCGCCGGAGGCGTCGGTGACCGGGACGCCGGAGATCCGGAACCGCGCGCACAGGGCGTCGACCTCGGCGAGGGTGTCGTCCGGGGCGCAGGTGACCGGGTCAGTGACCATGCCCGCCTCGGACCGCTTGACGACCTCGACCGCCGCCGCCTGTTCGTCGATCGGGAGGTTGCGCTGCAGCACGCCGATCCCGCCCTGGCGGGCCATGGCGATCGCCATCCGCGCCTCGGTGACCGTGTCCATCGCGGCGGAGACCAGCGGAACGTTGAGCTTGATGTTGCGGGTGAGCTGCGTGCTCGTGTCCACCGCGCTGGGCACCACGTCCGATTCCGCGGGCAGCAGCAGCACGTCGTCGAAGGTCAAGCCGAGCATCGCGAACTTGCTGGGCACTGCGGGGGTGATGCTTTCGCTGGTCATGAGGGGCGAAGGGCCTTCCTGGCGGGAGTGGGCTGGAGTCGCGGGCAGCGGTGCCGGGCGTGGGCCGAGGGTGGTCGGGCCTTCCCCTCATGATATCCGGGCCGGGGCCCTGGCCCGGGTGGGTGGCCCGGCGGGTAGCGTGCAGGCCGTGCCGCACGATGTGTTGCCCCCCGATCCGTTCGCGGACGACCCGGACGATCCGGCCCGGGCCATCCCCGACCCCGACGACCACCTCGAAGAGCCGATCAGCGCGGACGAGCGCACCGAGCTGCTGGCCGACCTGTCCGACCTCGCCGTGTACCAGGCTCTGCTGGAGCCTCGCGGGGTCCGCGGCATCGTGGTCGACTGCGGCGAGTGCGACGAACCGCACTATCACGACTGGACGCTGCTGCGCGCGAGCCTGGAGCAGCTGCTGTCCGACGGCCGGATGCGCCCGCACGAGCCGGCCTTCGACCCGAACCCGACCGACTACGTGAGCTGGGACTACTGCCGCGGCTTCGCGGACGGGGTCACCGCGAACGAAAGCGCGTACTGACTCCTTCGGTCCTGAACAGCCTTGAAAAGAAGGTCCTGGTGAGTTTGGCCACCAGGGCCTTCTTTGTGTGCGCGGACGAGTTGTCCACAGGGGTTGCCCACAGCGGTGTCGACTTGTGGACAACCTGCTCAACGCCGGTGCTTCGGGCTCTCCGCCAGCGCGATCATCGCCCGCTCGGTCAGATTCGGCCACGGTGGACGGTGCACCACCGCCAGCGTCGCGAGCGCCGCCGCCACGAAACCGGTGCACGCCCCGATCAGCGCGATCCGGCCCCCGTCGACCGCCGGCGTCCACGTCACGCCGTCGGAGTCGATCGTGTACAGCCCGACCGCCCGCCCAGGCCCGCCTCGACGGCCTTGCCGGGTGACCGTGATCAGCACCGTTCCCTTGGCGGTTTCGTACGGTTCCCCGAAAACCAGCATCGCGCCTCCCCCATTGAAACCGGTGAACGAAAAAGGTCCCGGCACTGTCCGTGCCGGGACCTTCGTGAAACTACGAGCCGCTGGTGCCGTTGGGCGCCTGTACCCCTTGCGACGACTCGTTGCGCGGGCTGCTGCCCGTGCCCGGATCGTTCGGGGTGGCGCTCGGCGACGGCGGCGGCGAACTCGGCGTCGACGTGACCGGCGGAAGCGGCGTCACCGACGTGACCGGCGGCGGATTGGTGTGCCCGCCTCCGGTGCCCGGCAGCGACGTCGACTCGCCGGGCGGCTGCGCCGCGCTGCTGACCGGGTCGTGCACCGGCGGAACGGCGGGCGGCGTCGACGGCTTCTGCCCCGAGGGCGGGGCCGTCGGCTGGCCGAGCTGAGCGGCCAGTTCGCGGTGCTGCTGCATGAGCTGGTTGCGGTTGTCCGCGTCGGTGACCTGGGTGAGCGCGGCCTGCGCGTCGGCGAGCGCCCGCCGGGCGTCCGCCAGCCGGTTGTCGGCCAGCGCCAGGTTCGCCTTCTCCAGGTCGAGCTTCGCCGCGGCGGCGGCCTCGACCGAGCGGGCGTGATCGGCGTAGAGCACCTTCGTGAGGCCCCACAGCGTGTCGCCGGGCTGGGCGTCGCGCGCGGCGAGACCGGTGCCGGTGAAGGCGATCGCGGCGGCGGCGCACGCGGCGGCCACCGGCACGAGATAGCGGCGGCGACGGCCGCGGCTTTGGTACTTGCGCGCCAGCGTGGCGGTCTTCACCGTGGTGACCGCGGTGTCGACGTCGACCAGCTCGGCGAGCGGTTCGCTGTCGATGTCGCGGCGCCACGCGAGCAGCAGCGCGTTCAGTTCCTGGTCCCCGAGCCCGTCGGCTACGGCCGGATCGGTCCCGCCGAGCGCGTCGAGCAGCGCGTCGTCGGCCTGGATGGCCGTCAGGTCGCCGTCGGCTTCCGCTTCGTACCCGGTCAGGCCGCTGGCCTGCGCGGAAGGTGACAGGTCTCTGTCCCGGTCTTCGCGATCGGTCACTCAGATCACCTCCTCGGCGGCAAGCACCTTGCGCAGCCGGGCGAGCGCCCGGTGCTGGGCGACGCGGACCGCACCCGGCGTGGAACCGACGGCTTCCGCCGTCTCCTCCGCCGACAGTCCGACCACGACCCGCAGAACAACGATTTCCCGCTGTTTGTCCGGCAGCACCTGCAGCAACTGCGCCATCCGCTCGTTCAGCTCACCCTGCAGAGCACGTTGCTCCGGGCCGACGCCGCCCTCGATCTCGTCGGGGATCTCGGCGACCGGCTCCGCCCGGTTGCGCGCCGCGGCGCGGTGCGCGTCGGCGACCTTGTGCTGGGCGATGCCGTAGACGAACGCCAAGAAGGGGCGGCCCTGGTCACGGTACGAAGGCAATGCCGTGAGCACCGCGAGACACACCTCCTGCGCAACGTCGTCTGCCGAAGCGAACGAACGCTCCTGCCTGCCAACCCTGGCGCGGCAATACCGCACCACAAGGGGACGAATGGCGGCCAGCAACCGCTCCACTGCCTGAGGGTCTCCCTCGACAGCGGCGGCGACCGGCTCGTCCAGTCCATCCCCCACAGTGGCCATCGCAGACAACAGTCCCAGCGTTACGTGTAGGCGTGCAAAGAATCCGGCGCGTGGTCGTCCCCGTCCTGCGCCGGTCACAGCTACCGTACCGTCGGAGTCCTACCAGACAACCGCCAGAGGTGGTGACCGGCGCGCCGGGCGCGGCCGGGCGGCGATTGTCGCAGGCAGACGGGGTGGGGCAGTGCCGTCACGCGGTGGGGACGCGGGCGAGGCACGCGGAGCAGGGGCCAGGACAACAGGTACGGGCCAGGGCTTGGCTGCCCTGGCCCGTTCGTCACCGCGGGAATCGGATCGGAAGTCCCGTACTGGCTTGCGCCGCCTCGGTCAGGACACGAGACCGCGGCGGAAGCCGTGCGCGACGGCCTGCGCCCGGTCGCGGACGCCGAGCTTGCGGAACAACCGCCGCGCGTGCGTCTTGACCGTGTCCTCGGAGAGGTACAGCTCACGGCCGATCTGGCCGTTGCTCTTGCCCTGGCTCATGCCGCGCAGGACCTGCAGCTCGCGCTCGGTGAGCTGCACGCCGGGGTCGGACGGCTGCCGCGGCGCGGGCACCGAGGTGCTGGCCAGGGTGTGCGCCAGGGCGGCGACCAGTTCGGGCCGCGAAGCGTCCCAGCGCAGGTAGCCGCGCGCTCCGCCGGCGATGGCGGCCGCGATGCTGCCCGCGTCGTCCGGGGCTCCGAAGACGATGACGTTCGCCTGGGGGTTCGCGGAGACGAGCCGGCGGGTTGCCTCGACGCCTGTCGGGACCGCGCGTTGCGTCCCGACCAGCACGACGTCGACCGGCTGACGGGTGTACCGGGCCAGCAGCTCGTCACCGTGCGCTACGCAGTCGATGCGACTGACCCCAGGCACCGCGGACATCACACGGGTGAGCCCTTCGCGGACACTGCGTCGGTCGTCGCAGATCAAGACCGTCGTCACGGGGTTTCCTTCCTGCAGCCGGGTGACATTCCACTTCCCCTATCGGACGCTTTAGTCCGAACCTTGACACGATCCGGTGGCTTTTTTTGAAGTTTCTTAGCCCGGATGCCGGAACGCCCGTTCCCGCAGGCCTACCCGGGTCCGACGGGCACCCACGGCGATTCACGTGCGATACGCATCATGCAAGGATCCGCGTGCCGTAACACTGCGTGCAACACCTGGCGACTCCTGAATCGATACTCCTCGGCCCGGTCGGGTTCCAGATCAGCGGCGACGCGCGCGGCCACCCAATTAAGTGAATCGAGTTCACATTTCTCGGCGTCTTCGGCGGCGGCGAGCATGAGCTCCCGCGCGCCACTTTTTCGGGCGGCCAGCAGGGCGACCCCGAGGACGATGGCGGACTTCACGACATGTCGCTGAGCGTGACGGGCGACGGCGGTCTCGTAGGCGAGCCGGGCCGGGGCTACTGCTGCTTCGGGCTGACCGTCGGCGAGTTCGATCTCGGCACCCACCCAGCCGCCCCGGACGGTCGCGCGCCAGCGACGGTCGGTTTGCGCCGCCCGGACGGCGAGGCGGCGGGCGGCGGAGATCCGGCCGAGGGCGAGGTTGTCCGCGGCTAGGCCCAGGAGGGCGTCGGCTCGCGCGCCTTGGCGGTCCAGGCCGTTGGGATCTTCGGTGGGGGCGCTGCCGGGGCTGTCTCGGCTCACGGATGAAGCGTTGGGGCTCGCCGTGGCGGGCAGCGGGGACGGTGTTGGGGAGTCAGTCGCTGCCAAGCCGCCAGCCAGCCCCGGGGCGTCGCCAGCCCCGCGCTCCCCCGCTCCGCCCAGCGCGACCGCCAGCAGAGCCTCCCCGTCCAGCTTCCGCGCCGCCACGTGTCCGCCAAGCTGTCGCCGATGCGACGCGAGCGTGCTCGCCGCCAGCGAGGCCGTCAGCGGATCCCGGCCGCGGCGAAGCGGGTCGAGCAAGGCCGCGGCCGCCGCGTATCGGCCGCGGGCGCCCAGCACGATCGCCGCCAGGAGGCGTTGCCTTGGCGAGCCGTCGCGAGGTATCGGGGCCGCCGACCCGGCGTCCGAGCCGAACGCGAGGGCCGTCAGCGCTTCTTCGTCCACCTCACCTTTCTAGCGTGGAGCACCGACAAGAACGTGCTCAACGCGGTCGGCCGCCGCGGAAAGATCTCCGAGCAGCTCGACTTTCGGCGGCAGCAGCGCCGGATCCCAGCCGGGGCCGCAAGCGAACAGGCGCGTCCGCTGCCGCCCGCGAGACACGCGCGCGAAGAGCCGAGGGTCGGCGTGCGCGCGATTCGCCCACAGCACCACCGCGGCTGGCGCGCTTCGCCGCACAGCTACTGCCAGCACTTCTTGCGGCAGCGCAATGCCGAAGAGCTGCGCGCCGATCCGTCGTCCCGCGAGAGCGGCCGCGAGCGCGTACACCGGCATGTTGTCCCGCTCATCGGGCACGCACGCGAGAAGGACCGGCCGTTGGTTGCGAGGCTCGTCGAGGACCGGCGTCGCGCGCACTAATGCCGCGTACACGCACTCAGCAAGCAGGTACTCCACTTCCGCGCCCGCGTGCACGCCTCGCCACCGCGCGCCGAGCGCGGTGAGAACGGGGTCAATCACGCCGGACCACGCCTGAAGCACGCCGAGCTCGCTGATGGCGTCGACAAGCATTCGCTGTACCGCGCCAACGTCCATCGCCAACGCCGCGGTACTCAGTCGGCGCGCGAGCCGCGAAGGGACTTCAACGTCGTCAGCAGCGGCCTTCGTCTCCGTTGCTTCGGCAGGCTCCGCAGGCGCTGGCACAAAGTCCGCGCGCGGCATCTGCTCTAACGCGTACTGCGCGGCCTCCGCCGTTGAAGCGCCGCGAAGGAGCGCGCGCTGCATAAGTTCGAGACGGCCGATGTCAGAGCTGCCGTAGCGGCGATGTCTGCCGTCGGTGTGGCGACTGGGGCCGAGGCCGTAGCGCCGGTCCCAGGTACGCAGGGTGGACGGCGCGACACCGAGCCGGCGGGCGACCGAGGCCACCGGCAGGGTGGGTTCTCCATCGCCTGATCCGGATCCCACCCGGTCAATATCCAGCCAGCTCGCGGTAACGGCAACCCGAGCCAAAAGCCCAGCTCACACATCTGGGGGATGCCTAACGGCTGAATCGCCGCCGATCTATTGAACAACTATTGGCGCGCTTCTAACGTTACCGCCGTTGCACCGAATGGAGTATCGGCACCACAGCAGAGCAGCTAATGGCATCGACCGGATGACGGAGGCGGTCAGGATGGCAGACACGCGCAGGCTCCCCGGCCCCAACGCAGACATGTGGGACTGGCAGCTGGAGGGGTCGTGCCGGGGGATGGACAGCGGATCCTTCTTCCACCCGGACGGAGAGCGGGGACCGGCGAGGGCGCGGCGCGAGGCCAGGGCCAAGGCGATCTGCCTGTCGTGCCCGGTGCTGGAGATGTGCCGCAAGCACGCGCTCGCCGTGCACGAGCCCTACGGCATCTGGGGCGGACTGTCCGAATCGGAACGAGACCACATCATCAAACAGGACAAACGCGCGTTGACCATGGCGCACATCTGACTTTCATCACGGCGCGGAAGGGGCGGTGTCCACAGTGGACGCCGCCCCTCCGCCGTTTTCGGGCCACATCGAGAGCGCGAGGTCGATGACGGTCATCAGCGAGTCGAGGCTGACGCCGTCGCGCGCCTGCATGGTCAGTCCATAAAAGACAGTCGCGTAAAGCGCGCCGAGCGCTTCAGTGTCCACAGTGGCCGGAAGGTCGCCTTCTTCAACTCCGCGGCGAAGGCGCGCGCAGAGCTCGCGTCGCACATTGTCACGCGAAGCAGCGAGGAACTCCCACACGGATGCATTGGCCGGAGTGCAGTTGGTGGCCGCGAGAACGACCATGCACCCCTTGGGGTGGCCGGGTTCGACGTACGCGCAAGCGTTGTTGCGAAGCATCGCCTCGACGGCCGCGCGCGCTGTCGGCTCTTCAGTCAACGCGCGCATCGTGTGCCGTCCGTGCTCAGCTTGGTAGTGCTTCACCGCTTCGCGGAACAGTGACTCCTTGTCGCCGAAGGCCGCGTACAGGCTCGGCGGCTTGATCCCCATCGCTTCAGTCAGCTCCGCGAGCGACGCGCCGTCGTAGCCGCGCTCCCAGAACACCAACATGGCCTGCGTGAGCGCGTGCTCGCGGTCGAACGCGCGCGGGCGGCCGCGGGGTGACATGGACCACCTTCTTTAGCGAGCGATACAGAATCCTTGACCTCGCCCATCGTACGCGGCTATTTATTTAGTCATCACTACAGAAAGAGGTGGGGGCATGGGCACCCTGGACGGCAAGGTCGCGCTGGTCACCGGCGGAAGCCGCGGGATCGGCGCGGCGATCGCACTCCGGCTGGCCGAGGACGGCGCGGACGTCGCGATCACCTACGAGCGCGCCGCGGACCGGGCGGCGGACGTGGTCGCGTCCATCGAAAAATTCGGCCGCCGCGGTCTGGCCCTGCAGGCAGACGCCGCGGACGCTGGTGCCGTAACCCGTGCGGTCGACCGAGCTGCGGCCGACTTGGGCGGGCTGGACGTGCTGGTGAACAACGCCGGAGTGTTCGACGTGGCGCCGATCGACGAACTGACTCCGGAGGCGATCGACCGCACGCTGGCGATCCACGTGAAGGCCCCGCTGGTGGCGGCCCGGGCAGCAACGCGGCACATGGTTCGCGGCGGCCGGATCGTGTCGATCGGCAGCGATCTGGCCGAGCGCATGCCGTTCGTCGGAATGAGCCTGTATGCGGCGAGCAAGTCGGCGCTGGTCGGGATGACCAAGGGCCTGGCGCGGGACCTGGGACCGCGCGGAATCACGGCGATGGTGGTGCACCCGGGCTCGACGGACACCGAGATGAACCCGGCGGACGGGCCGCATTCCGGTGACCAGCTGGCGCATATCGCGTTGGGACACTACGGAAATCCTTCAGACATCGCGGCGGCGGTGGCTTACCTGGCGGGGCCTGATGGGCGGTATCTGACGGGGACTTCGATCACGGTGGATGGCGGGTTCACTGCTTGAGTGTGGGGAAGCCGCGGTTTCCGGACCGCGGCTTTCCCGGTGCCTATGCTTCGCAGGGTGGAGTTCCGGGCGCTTACCGCCGAGACCTGGCCGGATTTGGAGCGTGTCTTCGCCGGTCGTGCACGGCGGGACGACAGTTGCTGGTGTCAGCGGTTCCGGACGCATAGCGCACCGGACAACCGCTCGGCTCTGCGCGCGGAGGTCGAAACCCTTGCGGTGCCGGTCGGGCTCGTCGGATATCTCGACGACGAACCCGTCGGCTGGACGCGGGTGCAGCCACGCGCCTTGCTGCCGGGCGTGATGGGCAACCGTGCGCTGCGCCGACTGCTCGACGACGACCCGGATGCTTGGTGGGTCACGTGTTTCGTGGTGCGACGGTCGTGGCGAGGAGCCGGCGTCGGGGTGGCACTGCTGGAGGCGGCGGTCGACTGGGCGCGGGCGCACGGCGGATCGGTGCTGGACGGGCATCCGGTCGATGTCGCCGCGTTGAAGGCCGCGCCGTCGCCGTCAGCCGTCTTCACCGGTACGGCGGCGATGTTCGCGCGGGCGGGGTTTGTTGAGGTGGGGAGAACGTTTCCTAGCCGACCGGTGATGCGGAAAGACTTGCGGGCCGACAGTGCCGTGCCCTAATCCGAGTCGGAAAAGCCAGTACCGCAACAAAAAAGCGGGGCGGCACTCCCCAAAGGGAAGCACCGCCCCGCCAAAAGACGCAGCCGTAACAAGCGTCAGTGCGAGTGGCCGTGGCCGTGTCCGGCGTCCGGCTCCTCCTCGACCGGCTTCTCGACCACGGAGCTTTCCGTGGTGAGCACCAGCCGGGCGATGGACGCCGCGTTCGCGACGGCCGAGCGGGTCACCTTGACCGGGTCGACGATGCCGCCCGCGATCAGGTCGGTCAGTTCGCCGGTGGCCGCGTTGAAGCCCTGGCCCCAGGTCTGTTCCTTGACCTTGTTCACGATGACCGCGCCCTCGTGGCCCGCGTTCGTCGCGATCCAGTGCAGCGGGGCGGTGAGCGCGTCGCGGACGATCGCGACGCCGGTCGCCTCGTCGCCGGTCAGGCCGAGGTTGCCCTCGAGCTCCTTGACCGCGTGCACCAGCGCCGAGCCGCCGCCGGGCAGGATGCCCTCTTCGACGGCCGCCTTGGTCGAAGCCACGGCGTCCTCGATGCGGTGCTTGCGCTCGTTCAGCTCGGTCTCGGTAGCAGCGCCGACCTTGATCACGGCCACGCCGCCGCCGAGCTTCGCGAGCCGCTCCTGCAGCTTTTCGCGGTCCCAGTCGGAGTCGGTGGTCTCGATCTCCTTGCGGATCTGCGCGGTCCGCGCGGCGATGTCGTCCTTCGTGCCGCCGCCGTCGACGATCGTCGTGTCGTCCTTGGTGACGACGACCCGGCGGGCCTTGCCCAGCGAGCTGAGGTCGACCTCGGACAGCTTGCGGCCGATCTCCGCGGAGATCACCTCGCCGCCGGTGACGACCGCGAGGTCGTCCAGGAACGCCTTGCGGCGGTCGCCGAAGAACGGGGCCTTGACCGCGACCGCGGTGATCGTCTTGCGCAGCGAGTTCACCACGAGGGTGGACAGCGCCTCGCCGTCGACGTCCTCGGCGATGATCAGCAGCGGCTTCTTCGCCTCGACGACCTTCTCCAGCACCGGGAGCAGGTCGGCCAGCGCCGAGATCTTCTCGCGGTGCAGCAGGATGTAGGCGTCCTCGAGGGTCGCCTTCTGGTCCTCCGGGTTGGTCGCGAAGTGCGCCGACAGGAAGCCCTTGTCGAACTGGACGCCCTCGGTGATCACGAGTTCGGTCGCCAGCGTGGACGACTCCTCGATGGTGATCACGCCGTCCTCGCCCACGCGCTCGACGGCCTCGCCGAGCAGCGCGCCGATCGCCGCGTCACGCGAGGTGACGGTGCCGACCTGGGCGATGTTGTCGCGGCCCTTGACCGGGGTGGCCTTGGCCTTGAGGACCTCGATGACCTTTTCCGCGGCCGCCTCGATGCCCTTGCCGACCGAGGTCGGGTTGGCGCCGGCGGCGACGTTGCGCAGGCCGTGCTTGACCAGCGACTGGGCCAGCACGGTGGCGGTGGTGGTGCCGTCGCCCGCGACGTCGTTGGTCTTGGTGGCGACGCTCTTCGCGAGCTGCGCGCCGAGGTTCTCGAACGGGTCGTCGAGCTCGACCTCACGAGCGACGGTGACGCCGTCGAGGGTGATCGTCGGGCCGCCGAACTTCTTGTCGAGGACGACGTGGCGACCGCGCGGGCCGAGGGTGACCTTGACCGCGTCGGCGAGCTTGTTCACCCCGCGCTCGAGCGCGCGACGAGCGTCCTCGTCGAAACTGATCTGCTTGGGCATAACGCTTTCCGCTTACCTTTCGGTTGTCGTGCGACGCAAAACGCCCCGCACCCCGGCATGAGCGGGGCCCGGGGCGTCCTTGCGCTGCGAGTGACGCGTCAGTTGATGACGGCCAGCACGTCGCGGGCGGAGAGGATCAGGTAGTCCTCGCCGTTGTACTTGACCTCGGTGCCGCCGTACTTGGAGTAGATGACGACGTCGCCGACAGCCACGTCCAGCGGAACGCGGTTGCCCTTGTCGTCGATGCGGCCCGGGCCAACGGCCAGAACCTTGCCCTCCTGGGGCTTCTCCTTGGCGGTGTCGGGGATGACGAGGCCGGAAGCGGTCGTCTCCTCGGCCTCGCTCGTCTGGACAACGATCTTGTCCTCGAGCGGCTTGATGTTCACGCTCACCGGGTTGACCTCCACGGTCGTCGAAAGCGTCGGCATGATGACTGGTTACGGCTCATACCACCCCCGCCGTCGCGGGTGCCGGGGCGTGTCCGGGCCGTTCATTTAGCACTCTAGCCACGTGAGTGCCAGCTTCGCAAGGAGGGTCCGCTCACGAGCCGGAACTCGGGACGGAAGCCGCTGACCGGCGGCTTTGTTCCACACGGATTCCGCACCCCCGGCCGGGCGCGGCGATCAGGTGCGCACGCCCGGCTCGTCCGCTGGCCCAGGCTCCGCGGGCGCCGCCGCGTGCCCGTTCGGACGCATCCGGCGGATAAACCCCACCAACTCCCCCGGCGGCTGGTTGGATCCGCACAGACAGGCATCTCACTCCTGGAGTCCTCCTATGCCCCGCTCACTCCCGTGGCGCCTGGCCGCCGCGACCACCGGGCTGCTGGCACTCACCGCGATCGCGGTCACTGTCCCGGCCTCCGCCCAGCCAGCCAACGAGGCCCGCCAGCGCGACTTCGCCGACGCCGCCCGCGAATTCGGCGTCCCGCTGGACGTCCTGCTCGGCGTCTCCTACCTCGAATCCCGTTGGGACACCCACTCCGGCGCTCCCAGCACCGCCGCCGGCTACGGGCCGATGCATCTCACCGACGTCCGCACCACCGGCCTGCGCACCAGCGAGTTCGACAACCCCGACGAAGACCCCCGCGGCGACGACTCGCGGCCGACGCTGCGGCTGAAGCCGCTCAAGCCCTCGCCTCCCCCGCCCGGCAGCCAGACCATCGACAAGGCCGCCGAACTGCTGCACACCGACGCCGCGAAGCTCCGTACCGACGCCGAAGCGAACATTCGCGGCGGAGCGGCACTGTTGGCCCAGTACCAGCGAGAGTTGGGCGTCAAGAGCGACAACGCGAAGGACTGGTACGGAGCCGTCGCGCGATACAGCGGCTCCGAAGACGTCACCGGCGCGCGCACCTTCGCCGACGAAGTCTTCGCCACCATCAGCAGCGGCATCACGCGTACGACCGACGACGGACAGGCCGTCAAACTCGCCCCGGCCTCCGACGTCACCCCGGACCGCGCCCAGGCGGACCGCCTCGGGCTGCGCGCCGGAGAGCCGCCGGCCACCGAGTGCCCGCGGTCGATGTCCTGCGAGTCGGTGCCCGCGCCGTTCCAGAAGATCGGCGACAGCTACGGCAACTACGACAAGGCCGACCGCCCGCGCGACCAGAAGATCGACTACATCGTCATCCACGACACCGAGGGAACCTGGGACTCGGTGATGAAGCAGGCCCAGACCCCGGGCCAGACCGCGTGGCACTACACAGTCCGCTCGTCGGACGGCCAGGTCGCCCAGCACGTGCCGACGAAGGACGTCGGCTGGCACGCCGGGAACTGGTACCTGAACGCGAAATCCCTCGGCGTCGAGCACGAGGGCTTCGCCGCGCAGGGCACCTGGTTCACCGAGGCGATGTACCGCCAGTCCGCGAAGCTCGTGCGTTACCTCGCGCACCGCTTCGGCGTTCCGCTGGACCGCGCGCACATCCTCGGCCACGACAACGTTCCCGGCCCGAACGCGGACAAGATCAAGAGCATGCACTGGGATCCCGGCCCGTACTGGGACTGGGCGCACTATTTCGACCTGCTCGGCTCTCCGCTGGAGCACGAGGGCGCGCCGGATTCCGGCCTCGTCATGATCGCGCCGGAGTACTCCGTCAACCGTCCGGTGTTCACCGGCTGTGACAAGATCGGCTCCGGAAACCCTTGCCCGGAACGGAGTTCGAGTTCCGTCGTGCTGCACACCGAACCGAGCGAATCCGCGCCGCTGCTGTCCGACGTGGGCATGCACGGGCCGAATCCGTCCACAATGGACGTCTCAGACATCGGCAGCCGCGCGGCCACCGGCCAGAAGTACGCCGTCGCGGACACCAAGGACGACTGGACCGCGATCTGGTACCTCGGGCAGAAGGGCTGGTTCCGCAACCCGGGCGACGCGCCCACCGCGTATCCGGCCGACGGATTCGTCGCGACTCCCAAGGAGGGCAAGGCGACCGTGCCGGTCTACGGGAGCGCGTACCCGGAGGCCGGGGCGTACCCGAAGGACATTCCGGTGCAGGAACTCAAGCCGCTGCCGTACCAGCTCGGCGCGGGCCAGAAGTACTCGGTCGGCGGGCTGACCGGCTCGGAGTACTACTCGGCGTCGTTCGACGTCGCGGCCAACAAGGTCGTGAAGGGCAAGTCGAGGTACGTGGAAATCCAGCTCGGCCACCGCGTGGCGTACGTCAGCCGCGACGACGTCGACCTCGAACCGGCGTCCTGATCAACCCTCGTGAGCGGCGATCCCGGTTCTAACCGGGATCGCCACTCACGAGTCCAAAGCCACTTTCACGCCGGCGCTGGCCTCGGTGTTGCGCCGGGTCTTGGCCCAGCCGTTGCGACCGCGCACCAGCCGGAACAGCGCGCGCCAGGACGTGATGTAGAAGGTGTAGATGTAGGCCGCGTACAGCAGGCCCATGCCGATGCCGCGGAAGACGTTCTTGCTGCGCAAGCATTTCATCTGGTAGATCGGGCCCCACACGACGAATGGCAGCAGCCCGAACGAACCGTAGATCGCGAACAGGATCCAAGCTCCGCCGGTGAACCACGTCCACACCTGGCCGGGATCGCCCGCGGTGCTCACGAGAAGCATGATGAACGGCACCGGATACAGCAGCGAGCCGAGCAGCTGCATCCACGGCTGCGCCAGGTAGTACATCATCTCCGCGGCGCCCAAAGTGGACACATGCGGTGAGTCCCAGATGCGGCGCAGGTACCGCATGCATTGCATGGTTCCTTGACCCCAGCGCGTGCGCTGCACCAGGAATCGGCGGAGGCTGTACAGACCTTCTTGCGCCACATGCGAATCCGGCGTGAACCCGGTGCGCCAGCCCGCGGTGAGCAGGTGCACGCCGAGTTCGAAGTCCTCCAGGAGCGAACCGCGCCACGGGGCCAGTTCGTCACCGGCGATCGAGTCCAATGCGGACAGTCGGGTGAACTGCCCGTTGCCGCCCATGGAGATCGTGCCGGTGAAGCCGCGCGACGTCTGGATCGCCGCGATCGCGGTACGGAACTCCAAGTCCTGCAGCTGGGCGAGTTTGAGCCCGAACGCGCGGGAGAACCACGTGCGACCGGGCGGACGGCTGCGGAAGTTGCTCATCCGGACGTCGAGCTGGACGGCACCGACGGTCTCGTCGCCGAACAGGTGGTCCGCCGCGCACACTTCGAGGCAGTTGGGCGCGGGACGGCCGTCCGCGTCGACCACCACGACCACCACGCGATCGCGGTCCGCGTCCGGGCCGAGCCATTCGTCCAGCTCGCGGTAAGCGGCGTTGAGCGCGTCCCCCTTGCCGGTGCGCGCTTCCGGGCGCTGCCGGGCGACGAGGTGCAGATTCGCGTCGTAGCCGCCGTTGCGCCGCCACACCGAGCGCACGACGCGGGCTGTGCGGTCGTCGGAGTCGTCGTCCACAACCCACACGTGCGCGCGGCGGAAGGTGCTGCGCAGGTACTTCACCGTCTCGCGGATCACCACCTCCTCGTCGCGGCAGGGGACGAAGAAGTGCCAGGAGAAGTCGGCCGGATCGCCGACCGGAGCGGGCTTGCGGCGCAGGTACGGCACGACGATCACCACGACGTACACGAGGAACGCGACGCTCATGGTGAGCGCGAAGGCCTGCGTGACCGACAGCAGGATCTTCAGGCCGGAGTCGCTCACGCCGCGGCCTGCTTCTCGGCCTTCGTCTTCCGCGTCGCCAGCCACACGAAGAGCACCAGCGAGATCGCGCCGCCGATGACGCTGACCAGCGAACCGAGCAGCGTGTGGCCCCAGTAGTAGCCCTCGTCGGTGCCGAGCCCGTTGACCAGCCCGACGATGGTGAGAATCCGTAACTGATTAACCAAAATCACCGCGATCGCGGAAATTCCCAGCGAGAAAAAGAGCCTGCGGGCATTCTGTGGCCGGAACCACAGAAGTGCGGCGGTTACTAATAGCAACGGCAGCAGAAGGAATACCGACGAGCATTCCGGAGTCATCCGCAACCCGAATGGAGTATCGCCGGACAACCCGAAGTAGACCGATTCCCGGTTTCCGGCCACATAGACCCCCGATGAGGTGACAACCCGGAGGATGGCACCGGCCAGTTGCACTTCCAGCTCGCGGTACCCGCGCTCCACGAGCACCAGCACGACCCCCGCGGCAAGCACCCCGAACACCGCCATACGCAGCGGAAACCGGGATGCGCCGGACACCGGCGCGTTGACTGCTGTCACGACGACCCTCTCGAGAAGAAACCCAGCGGAACCGGGGCGGTACCGGCCACGGTCGTGTCCGCGACGGTTTCCGCCCTTCCCCGGGCAGCCCCTTTTCGGGGATACCCGAGCAGCTTTCGGCATATTCTTACTCAAGCTTGCTAGTCCGTTCGAGTGATACTTCGCGCAACCTGGGAAAAAGCCGAATCTATATCACCCGATGTGGTGATCCACCGAAAAAGCTGTGCCATTTCGGAAACGTCCGCCGATAACCGATCCGCGTGCCGACTCTTGCTCAGCGGGTTTAGTCCGCGCGGCGGCTCGCCCTGAGAAAATTCGGAGGACCAGTGAAGAGACACCTCGTGCGACGAGGCGGCATGCTCGCCGTTGTCGTGGCGAGCATCGCCCTGGCCGGAGCCGCTCCGGCCAGCGCCGCTCCCGGCGACGGGTCGGCCTACGGCGTCAACGTCAACGTGACGCTGCTCGGCCAGCCCGCGGTGCACCTCGGCCCGCTCGCGGCCGCGAACACCGGCGGCCCGACGGAAAACACCGCGGTCTCCGCGAACGTTCCCGGCGTGCTCACCACCGGCGTGATCAACACGTCCGCCGTGCGCGACGACAACTCCGGCGCGGTCACAGCGAAGGCGTCCACCGCCGACGTCGGGCTGCCGCTGCTCAAGGCCGCCGTCGGCAATGTCGGCGCGAAGGCGGTCGAAGCCGTCTGCACCGCGACCCAGGAAGGCGTCAAGGGCAGCACCACGCTGGTCGGCGCGAACCTCGGCAGCCTCGGCAAGGTCGACGCCACCCCGGCGGCGAACACCGAGCTGAAGGTCCAGGTCGGCCCGCTGCACGTGGCGACGCTGATCCTGAACGAGCAGATCAAGAACCCGGACGGCAGCCTCACCGTCAACGCCCTGCACCTGAAGCTGCTCGGCGGCGACGCGCTGGGCGCGCTCGGTTCGGGCGACGTGATCCTGTCGTCGGCGACCTGCGGTCCGGCCGCTCCGCCGATGCCGCTTGCCTCCGGTGCGGGCATGTGGATCGGTTTCGGCGTGCTCGCCGCCGTCGCGGTGCCGGTCGGCCTGCGCTTCACCCGGCGTCGTTCGGCCGCCTGATCCGGTGAGGTGATGGATCGATGTACAAGATGCCTGGCGCCGGGGTCGGCGTCGCCGGTGGCGGGGTGGGCACCCTCGCCGCCACCGGTGCCGACGTCGGCTGGTGGCTCGCGGTCGGCATCGCGCTGGTGATCCTCGGGATCGCCGCGCTGATCGCCGTCCGCCGCCGGAATCGGCGGTTCTCCCGCCTGGACGGCTGAAGAATCCGGGCTGCCGGCGTGATCCCGCCGGCAGCCCGGATTTCCGGGACACTCGAAAGGGTGAAAACGTTGGACGTGATGCTGCTGGCCGGGACGCGGCCGGAGGCGGTGAAGCTCGCGCCGCTCGCGCTGGCTCTGGACGCCCGGCCCGGGCTGCGGCCGCTGGTAGTGCACAGCGGACAGCACCAGGGCATGGTCGAACAGGCGCTGGCCCCGTTCGAGGTGGCGATCGATGCGTGGCTCGACGTGCCGCCGCGAGTGTCCGGCACGCAGGCGGAACTGGTGTCCGGCCTGCTGCCCGCACTCGACGCCGCGCTGCGCCGGTATCGGCCGTCGGCGGTCGTCGTGCAAGGCGACACCACCACCGGACTGGCCGGCGCGCTCGCCGCGTTCTGGCTCGGCATCCCGGTGGTGCACCTCGAAGCCGGGCTGCGCACGCACGACCTGGCGTCGCCGTTCCCCGAGGAGGGAACGCGGCAGATGATCTCGCGGATCGCAGCGCTGCACCTGGTCCCGACCGCGGCCGCGGGCGCGGCTTTGCTGGCCGAGGGCGTTCCGGCGGAGCGCATTACGCGTACTGGCAACACTGTCGTCGACGCGGTGCTGGCGGTGGCCGCACGCGATTTGCCTGCCCGTGATCCGGCGCTTGCCTTGCTGGAGATGGGAATCGCCGAAGCGGGCGAACAGTTGGTGCTGGTCACGTCGCATCGCCGCGAGTCGTGGGGTGAACCGTTGACGCGCACGCTGACCGCGGTGCGGCAGATCGTCGACGCCCATCCGCGCGTGCAGGTGCTGTTCCCAGTGCATCCGAATCCGGCTGTGCGGGAACAGGTCGAAGAAGTGCTGGGCGGGGTCGCGCGGGTGACCGTCACCGAGCCGTTGGAGTACCCGGATCTCGTGCGCGCGCTGCGGTTGGCATCGCTCGTGCTGACGGATTCCGGTGGTATTCAAGAAGAAGCGCCGACGTTCGGTACACCAGTGCTGGTGCTGCGCGACACGACGGAACGCCCGGAAGCGGTCGAAGCCGGTTGCGCTTGGCTGGTCGGCACCGACACGGAGCTGATCACCGACACCGCCGCACGCATCCTTCGCGGCGAGATTAGCGCTGCCGCGTCAGCGAATCCTTATGGAAACGGCTCCGCGGCAGCACAGTCGGCTTCGGCGATCGAGGCGCTGCTAGGGGTGTCCCTTGATGCTGCTGCTCTCGTGAGTCCTAAAGGGACACAATGTTGACTGGCAGACCCGGGTTCGCCGAGAAGTCCAACGGCGCCACCGCCCGGCCTGCCGCCACCACGTGCGCGCCCAACGCCGCGATCATCGCGCCGTTGTCCGTGCACAACCGCGGCCGCGGTACGCGCAGCTCAATACCGGCCTCAGCACAACGCTCCGCCGCCAGCTCCGAAAGCCGCGAATTCGCTGCCACACCACCGGAAATTACCAAAGTGCCGATGTCTTGTTCGCGTGCGGCACGGATCGCCTTCGCGGTGAGCACGTCTGCGACCGCTTCCTGAAAGGACGCCGCGACGTCGTTCACCGGCACGGCGTCGCCAGCGCGCTCAGCGTTCTCCACCCAGCGTGCCACGGCCGTTTTCAAGCCAGAGAAGGAAAAGTCGAACTTCGCGTCACGCGGACCGGTCATGCCGCGCGGGAACGCGATCGCCTTCGGGTTGCCCTGTTTGGCCGCCTTGTCGATCGGCGGCCCGCCCGGATACGGCAGTTCCAGCACGCGCGCGACCTTGTCGTACGCCTCGCCCGCCGCGTCGTCCACAGTGGACCCAAGCTCGGTGATGCTCGACGCGATGTCGTCCACTCGCAACAGCTGCGTGTGCCCACCGGAAACCAGCAGCGCCAACACCGGCGACGGCAGCGGGCCGTGCTGCAACGTGTCCACCGCGATGTGCCCGGCAAGGTGATTCACGCCGTACAGCGGCACATCCAGCGCGGTGGCATAGGCTTTCGCCGCCGAAACCCCGACCAGCAACGCTCCCGCAAGACCCGGCCCAGCCGTCACCGCAATAGCGTCCACATCGGACAGTTTCAGCCCCGCAGTGGCGAATGCCCGCTCCGCCGTCGGCACCATCGCTTCGAGATGCGCGCGACTGGCGACCTCCGGCACGACGCCGCCGAAGCGAGCGTGCTGGTCCACACTGGACGCGACCTCGTCGGCGAGCAGTTCCACCGTGCCGTCGTCGTGCAGCCGGACGAGGCCGACGCCGGTCTCGTCGCAGGAGCTCTCGATACCCATGATGACGCGCGCCATCAGCCGGCCACCTCGTCTCGTGCCGGGGCCTGCGCGGGGCGGGCCATGGTGAACGCGTCGGCGCCGGAAGGCTGGTAATAGCGCTTCCGGATGCCGAGTTTCTGGAAACCGTGTGCCTCGTACAGCGTCACGGCCGGGTCATTGTCCGTACGCACTTCGAGGAAGACAGCCGCGTGCAGTTCGTCGGCGCGCGTCAGCAACGCTCGCAGCAACGCCTTGCCGATGCCCTGCCCCTGCGCCTCCGGCACGACGCCGATCGTGTGCACGTTCGCTTCGTAGTCGCCGCGCCGCCCGACCACCGCGAGCCCCGCGTATCCCAGCAGGGTCTCGCCGTCGTCCGACCGCGCGGCCAGGTAGTAATGGCCCTGATCGAGCTCGGAATGAAACGCGCGCGCACTCCAGGGATCGTCGCCGGGAAAGAGGATCTTCTCGATCTCCGCACACCTCGCGACGTCAGCGCGGCGCAGCTGGTCGAGCTTCACAGCGCGGTCACCCTCTTGCGGGCCGAGGGCTCGACAGCGTCCGGACGACGCAGGTAGAGGGGAGTCAACGGCTCCGGCTCCGCGCGCTCGAGAAGCGCCGTACGCGCAACGCGCACCAACCCAGCCGGCGACGGAAACCGCGGCTCGATCGGCACCACGCCCACCGCCGCCGCGTACTGCAACGCCCCGTCCCCCGCCGCGACGCGAATGTCGGTTTCGATGTCCGCGGGCCGCTGTACGTGAGGACCGTCAGTGCGCGCGCCCGAAGCGTCGTACGCAGCCCAGTAGACCTCGCGACGCCGCGCGTCCGTGAAGACGAGAAACGGCTTCTCCGTGCGCACCACGTCAGCAGCGATCGCGTCGAGACTGCACACCGGGTACGCCGGAATGCCGAGCGCGTGCGCGTACGCAGCCGCCGTGGCCATCCCCGCCCGCAACCCAGTGAAGGGCCCCGGCCCGACGCCGCACACGATCGCGTCGAGCTCGCGGAGCGTGACCCCAGCTTCGTCCGCAGCAGCAAGCGCATGCGGGGCAATCAGCTCGCCGTGCGCCCTCGGATCCACCGTGACGCGGTCCGCCCGAGTGACGAGCTCAGCCTCGTCGAGAGCGACGATGCCCGCCGTCACCGCCGGAGTAGCCGTGTCGATCGCCAATACCAGCACGATTTCCCAGGATAGCTCTGGTCCGAAGGAGACCGGGGAGCGGGCGGGGCGGATGGGGGCTCGGGAAAGATACGTTCCGTGATGAAGCTGCCTTTCGTGGCCGTGGTGGTTCTGGCAGGTTGAGCCGCTCGACGTGGCCAAGTACGAGCAGGCACCTTGCGCTCCGCACACCCCGGCCCAGGCCGCGGAGGTCATCGAGTCGGTCCACAGCAGCTCTGATCACTGTCAAGACAGCTTCCTGACACCTGCCCGGCTTGGGGGATTTTGTCCACACGCGGAACCTCGACCGATTAAGCTCAGTCAAAGCGTCGGCAGTCGGAGACAGTGCCGCCGGGACCGAGGGGGAGCGTCATCGTGGGCAATGGGGAGTCGTCCAGCAGCCAGCCGGTGGACGGGCGCGCGGGGTACGTCGACCCGGAAGAGCAGGCCAAACGCGACCGCCAGGACAAGCAGTTCGGCGAAGCGATGAACTCCAACGGCGTGCGCGTCTACCAGCAGCGCGCGGCCGAGGACGCCAAGGTGAACGCCGCCGCGGCGGGTGGCGGGTTCAACATGGACATCGCGGCGATGAAGACCTTGCAACCGGAATGGCAGAGCATCGCCGACGGCCTGAACGGCATGATCAGGTCAGGTCGGCAGTTGCGCGCGGTAACGCCGCCGGCCAGCGACGACGGCAGCTCCCTGCAGAAGCGAGCAGCGGATATGCATGCCGACGCCTACCTCACGAGTCTTCAGCAACAGCAGACCTACGCGCAGGGTTATGCCGACCGGTTGAAAGAAGCCATCGGCAAGTACGAGAAGCAGGATCATGCCAACACGACCAGCATGAGCAAGCAAGGATGACCCGGTGACGAAGACCAGCCTCCGCGCCGCGGCGACAGCGATCCTGCTCCTCGCCCTGGCCGCTTGCACGTCCAATCCGGGTTCTCCCGCGCCGTCGACTCCGAGCGCGCCACCGGCGACGTCTTCGGCCGCGCCCGATGTTCCCCAGGTAGCCAACCCGCTCGACGTCGCCAAGTACGAGCAGGCACCGTGTTCTCTGCTCACCCCGGCCCAGGCCGCGGAGGTCATCGAGTCGGTCCGCACCACCACCGACGCCGGAGCCGGAGCACCGATCTGCAGCTGGTACGGCCCGGACAACAGCAGCGTCGGCATCGGATTCGTCCCCAACGGCGGCGGACTCGCCAGCGCCTACCAGTACAAAGACAGCTCATCCGGATACTTCGAGAAAGCACCCGACACCGACGGCTACCCGACCGTGCTTTCCGGCCCCACCGACGACCGCAAAAAAGGCGGCTGCCAGGCCATCGTCGGCGTGAAGAACGACGAGACCTTCACCAGCTCGGTCATCCTCCGCGAATCCTCCCCGCATTACGGCGACCCGTGCGCATTGGCCATCACAGCGGCTACCGCAGCGATCAAGACGATCAAGACAGGTGCGCGATGACTAATTACACTCCGCAGCAAATCGTCGGCTTCGTCACAAGCGGCAAGGGCTCCGGCGGGATGTACACCGGGGCAGACCTGTCCTCGGATCTCTCCCGCCAGCACCAGGAAATCGCCGGCCGGATGCAGCAGCTGCAAGGCAAGATGAGCCAGTACTGGCAGGGAGATTCCGCCGGTCAGGCCTACGCCGGCGCGGGCCCGCTCGTGCAGGCGTCCCAGGTCAGCGGGCAGCATCTCCAGCAGGCGCAGGACCTCTACCACGGCCAGGGCGGCTCGTTCCAGCAACTGCACAACAAGATCCAGGACATCGGCGACATCGGCGAGAAACCGGCAGGCGACTGGGTTTCCGGGACCCCTCTCTCGTTCCTCTCGAACCGGCAGCACGAGATTGACGACTGGAACCGGAAAGCTCAGGCGATCACCGAAAGCTACGACTCTTACCACCAGGAGTCGTCGGACAATTCGAGTCGCTGGGCGGACCCGTCCCAATACGGGCAGCTCGCGATGCCCTCCGCGGGCGGCGACTTCACCATCACCCAGCCCGGCAGCACCGGTACCGCTCATCTGCCCACGCACTACACCCCGGGCGGCCCCGGCGGCACCGCTGGCACGTACTCCGAGGGCGGCTACGTCGGCGGCGACAACAACACCAGCAGCAGCACCGGCGGCAGCAACACCGGCCACCGCGATCACACGAACGATCGCACTGGGCCTCCCGGGGTGACGCCTCCTTCGGAGACTCACCGGTGGGATCCGGAGGTTCCGCCGCGCAACGGTCCGACGGATACGCCGGGCAAGTACCACCCGCCGCACAGCGATTTGCCGGATGACACTCGGACCTCTGGCTATGTTCCGCCGGATCTGACCAGCACCAGCAATCCCAACAACACCAGCAACCCCAACTCCTGGTCGTTCAACAGCAGCAACCCCAACACCGCCACCCCCAACGGCGGCAGCAGCGGTCTGTACACCCCGGGGCTCCCAGGAACTGGCAGCGGTTACTCGGGCAACCCAGGCAGCGGCAACCCCGGCAACAGCAACAGCGTCGGCCGAGGAGCGGGCACCGGTACCGGGCCGTTCGGTGGCAACGCCGAAGCCGCCGCCAGAGGTGGAGCAGCCGCCGGAGCCAACGGGCGTGCGGGGGCGCCGGGCATGGGTGCGGGTGCGATGGGTCGCGGGCAGAAGGGCGAGGGGGAAGACGACCTCGTCCACGAAACCGCCGACTACCTGGTCGAGCAGGACCCCGACGCGGCCCTCATCGGCGACCTTCCCAAGGCGGTTCCGCCGGTGATCGGGCTCTGACGGATGCTGGTGCTCGCCCGCGAGGTGGTGCTCCCTGCCGACTGTCTTCCCGTCGCGGCGGAGCTCGCCGGGGTTTCCCTGCCGGCGGCGCTCTCGCCCGACCCGCTTTGGCGCGACCCCGAGGAGACGCACGCGTATCGCGAAGCCGCGGTGAACGCCATGGCCGACCAGGGCGTCTGGGGGCGCGGCGGTCCGGACGAGACGTTCGTCCGGACCATGACCGTGTTGTGCCGCGGGGCCAGTGAGCTGTCGGCGACCGTCGAGAGCGGGCGGGATCGGCGGTATCGGCTGGTCGTCGCGGCATTGAACAAAGACGCGGTGCTCGCGTGCCACATGCCCTCCACCGGCACTGTGGTGTTGCGGCCGGCCCGGCCGGAAGCGCTGGCGGAGGACTTGATCCGCGAACTGCCGCGTGTCAAGCCCGCGCAGGGGCAGGCGGTGTCGGTGCCGGAATCGGCGTTGAATCTGGCGATCGACGGCGGCCCGGCGCGGCAGGACGTGCGGCATTTGCTCGACGTCGCCGCGCTCCCCCGCGTCGGCGGCGGGCAGATCACGGCGGCCGCCCGGGACGGGCTTGGCGGGCGGCGGATCAGCGGGCGCGACATCTGCACCTATTACGACACCGAGCACGGCCGCTACCTGTTCTCGTTCTCCGAAACCGCGGGCGGCGAGCGGTACGTGAACGTCGCCCCGGCCCGGCACGAAACGATGGTCGAACGCGTGCGCGCGCTGCTCGATAATCTCGCCTGAACCTGGGTACCCCTGACAATCAGGATCTGTGAATCGCGTCGCAGGTGGCCACCGCCACAAGGCGGTACGGTGCGGTTCCAGGTGCCGGTGACGCAGGAGGTCCGCGAAAGTGCCCGATCCGCTGTTCCCCGCAGTCGCCGCCGGATCCGGCAAGGAAGCGCTGCGTTTCGGAGACCGAAAACTCACCTACGCCGAGCTCGGCGCGGTCGCCGGGGCGCTGGCCGCTGAACTGCCCCGAGACCGCCGGGTCGCGGTGTGGGCGACGCCGACGCTGCACACCAGCGTCGCGGTGGTCGCCGCGCTGCTCGCCGGGGTTCCGGTGGTGCCGCTCAACCCCAAGATCGGCGAACGCGAACTCGGGCACATCCTCGCCGACAGCGAGCCAGCGCTGGTGCTCGCCGAACCCGGCGTCGAACTGCCCGCCGCGCTCGATCTGCCGCGTCGCGACATTCCGCTGGAAGGCAACGGGAAACCGCCGGCCAGCGAGCCGGACGCCGAGGCTCCCGCGTTCATCGTCTACACCTCCGGCACGACCGGGCCGCCCAAGGGCGTTGTGCTGCCGCGCCGCTCGATCGCGACCACGCTCGACGCGCTCGAGGACGCTTGGCAGTGGACCGCTGACGACGTGCTCGTCCATGGGCTGCCGTTGTTCCACGTGCACGGCTTGATCCTGGGCATCCTCGGGCCGCTGCGCCGTGGCGGCTCGGTGCGTCACCTGGGGCGGTTCTCTCTCGAAGGCGTCACGGAAGAGCTCGCGAACGGCGCGACGATGCTGTTCGGCGTCCCGACGATGTATCACCGGATCGCCGAAGCGGTCGCGACCGACGAAGGCCTCGCCAACGCGCTCAAGTCCGCGCGGCTGCTGGTCTCCGGCTCGGCCGCGCTGCCGGTGCACGACCACCAGCGGATCACCGCCGCGACCGGGCAGCAGGTCGTGGAGCGCTACGGCATGACCGAAACTCTGATGAACACCAGTGTCCGCGCCGACGGCGAGCGCAAGCCGGGTTCGGTCGGCGTTCCGCTCGCCGGGGTCGACCTGCGACTGGTCGACGAGTCCGGGGATCCAGTGCAAGAGCCGGACGCGGTCGGCGAGATCCAGGTCCGCGGGCCGAATCTGTTCACCGAATACCTCAACCGGCCGGACGCGACGGCCGCGGCGCTCGACGGCGGCTGGTTCCGCACCGGCGACATGGCCACCCGCGACCCCGACGGCTACGTCCGGATCGTCGGCCGCAAGGCCACCGACCTGATCAAGAGCGGCGGCTACAAGATCGGCGCGGGCGAGATCGAGAACGCACTCCTGGAGCACCCGAACGTCGCCGAGGTGGCGGTGACTGGCGAACCTGACGACGACCTCGGCGAGCGCATCGTCGCCTGGGTCGTGCCGGACGGCGAGCGCCCGGCGCTCGAAGACCTCGCCGATCACGTGTCGAAACTGCTTGCTCCGCACAAGCGGCCGCGCGTCGTGCGATACCTGGATGCGTTGCCGCGCAACGACATGGGCAAAGTCATGAAGCGAGCGCTCGGATGAACACCACCGCGCGCGAGCTGCTGGCCGCTATCTCCGACGGGTTCACCGACCTGTCCCTCGCGGACACTCCGGCGGACGATCCGCTCGGCTGGCCGGGATATCCGGAGGCCAGGGCGGCCGCCGCCGCGCGCACCGGCGAGGCCGAATCGGTCGTCGTCGGAGAGGCGAAGATCGGCGACGTGCCCACGGTGCTGATCGCCTGGGAGTTCGGCTTCCTCGGCGGTTCAATCGGACAGCAGACCGGCGATCGCGTCGAGGCTGCTTTCGCCCACGCGAAAGAGCGTGGGCTGCCGGTGGTGTCGCTGGTCGCGACTGGCGGCAGCCGGATGCAGCACGGCATGCGCGCGCTCTCCCAGCTCCAGCGAATCGCGCGCGCCTCGGCGGACGCGCGCGCGGCGGGTGTCCCGCAGATTTCCATTCTGCGTAACCCGTCCACCGGCGGCGGCTGGGCGACGCTCGGTGCCGGTTCCGACGTCGTGTTGGGACTGCCAGACACGCAAGTGGGCTTCGCTGGCTCCCGCGTACGGCCTGCGACATCGCCCGCGGAGGCGTACACCGTCGAAGCGAAGCTGGAATGGGGTCAGGTCGACCGTCTCGTTGAGACAGACGAGCTGGGTGACGTACTCGCGCGATGGCTACAGCTGCTGGCTTCACCGTCGACAGAACCCGCGCCCCCGCCTAACGCCCGTCGAGACGCCGCGCTGCCCGAAACCGGATGGGACGCGGTACGGACGGCTCGCGCTTCTTCGCGAGCGCGCGCACCCGAATACCTCGACGCGTACTTCGACTGGCGAGAGAACGTACAAGGCGACCGCGCTGGTCACGTCGACGAAGGCGTCCAATGTGGCTTCGGCTGGCGAGAAGGCCGCGCGATCGCGTACGCAGCACAGTGCGGCACCGCGACCCGCCCGGCAGGCTTTCGCACCGCAGCACGGCTTATCCGGCTGGCGTCCCGGCTAGGGATTCCGGTGCTGACGCTTGTGGACACTCCCGGCGCGGCAAACGACGCGGAAGCGGAAGAAGGCGGGATCGGACCAGCGATCGCGGAGTTGTTCGAGGCGATCGCCACCGCCGCGGTGCCGGTGACGACACTCGTGATCGGCGAAGGCGGTTCCGGCGGCGCGCTGGCTTTCGCCGCTCCGGGCACGACCTGGATCGCCCCGGACGCCTACTTCTCGGTCACTTCGCCGGAAGCGGCGGCGGCGATCCTGAAACGGCCGATGACCGACGTACCGGCCGTGGCCGACCAGCTGCGGTTGCGCCCGCAGGATCTGGTCGGCCTCGGCCTGGCAGTCGGAATTGTCGAGCCCTAGAGCTCCGAGAGTCCTAACGGGTCACGCCTCGACGGCGCGCACCCGCCACTTGCGCTGCGCGTAGGACGCAAGGGTCGCCGCGACAGCGACTCCCGCGGTTGCACAGCTTGCGATGGCCACGAATACTGCCGTCATTGCGGCTCCTCCTCACGGGGTGCGCACGCCGATGCCGTCGGCGAATCCGGATGATCCGCTGGCCGACGTGTGCGAGTTGATGGGGTTGAACAGGTATCTACCTGCTATAACGCATGGTCCCCGCTACGCGTTACCTGCGCTACCCCCGTGCGGGAGTGAGACGTATCACGTTACGCTTTGGATCGCTCGCGGTAGGTGATGTCGGGGGCTCTGCGCAGTGAGTCCTGGAAAACGCGAAAGGAGCGATGTGACAGAGGCAGCAGACGGGAGGGGGCCGTCGGGCGGCGCCACGGTCACGGACGACGCGACGATGCGCCGGGCGGTCGGCGCGGCCGCGGTCGGCAACATCACCGAGTGGTTCGATTTCGGGGTCTACGGCTACCTCTCCACCACCATCGAGGCACAGTTCTTCCCGCCCGGCAATCCCGCGCTGGCCCAGCTCGCGACGTTCGCGACCTTCGCGGTGGCGTTCCTGGTGCGTCCGCTCGGCGGCCTGTTCTTCGGTCCGCTCGGCGACAAGATCGGCCGGACCAAGGTGCTCGCGGTGACGGTGATCCTGATGGCGACCGGCACCTTCCTCATCGGACTGATCCCGTCGTACTCCTCGATCGGGCTGGCCGCGCCGATCCTGCTGGTGTGCGCGCGGGTCCTGCAGGGCTTCTCCACCGGCGGCGAATACGCGGGCGCGATGACGTTCATCGCCGAGTACAGCCCGGACCGCCGCCGCGGCTACTTCGGCAGCTTCCTGGAGTTCGGCACCTTCATCGGGTACGCGCTGGGCGCGACCGTCTCGTCGGTGCTCCCGCTGGTTTCGACGCCGGCCTTCATGGACACCTGGGGCTGGCGGATCCCGTTCATGGTGGCGCTGCCGCTCGGCATCGTCGGGGTTTACCTGCGGACGAAGCTCGAGGAGACGCCCGCGTTCCAGCAGCTGCTCGACGAATCGGGCAAGCGCGAGGACGCCGAGGCCAAGCACGTGGTCCGCACGATCTTCGCGAAGTACTGGCCGACGATGCTGCTGGCCGGCGGGCTCGTGGTGACCTGGAACGTCACCAACTACATGCTCACCAGCTACATGCCGACCTATCTCAAGGACGACCGCACGATGTCCGAGAACGGCGGGCAGGCGATCTCGGCCACCGCGGCGGAGTGGCTGCAGATCGGCGTGCTGTGGCTGGGCGTGCTGCTGATCCCGTTCCTCGGCAAGCTCAGCGACCGCTACGGCCGCAAGCCGATTCTGTGGGTCGGCGCGGGCGGGCTGATCGTGCTCGGCCTTCCGATGGTGCTGCTGCTCAAGAGCGGGTCGCTGATCTCGGTGCTGCTCGGCCTGGTCCTGATGGGACTGCTGCTGATCTGCTTCTCCTCGACCTGCCCGTCCACGCTGCCCGCGCTGTTCCCGACCGAGGTCCGGTACGGCGGGTTGTCGATTTCGTTCAACATCTTCGTGTCGGCGTTCGCCGGGACGGTGTCGCTGGTGATGAGCGCGCTGGTGCTGGCCACCGGGGATCTCAAGTGGCCTGGGTACTACCTGATGATCGCTGGCGTGGTCGGCGTGCTGACGCTGCTGAAGCTGAAGGAGACGGCGCGGAAGCCGTTGCCTGGCTCGGCTCCGTCGCTGTCTGCCAGCGAGGAGGCCACGGCCGGGCGGTAATCGCCTGACTGGCCGTGAAGGGCCCCTTGAAGGAATCTGATTCCCTCAAGGGGCCCTTCACGGCGTTCAGGCCGCTTTCAGCTCGTCGACCCGGCTCGTCCAGGAGCCGTGCGGTTCCAGCACGACAGTCCGGGTGTCGTCGTCGTGGCGGGTCAGCCGGACGACGAGGTGGTCCTCCGACAGCCGCTCCGCGCTGCCCTCGCCCCATTCGACGACCACCGCGGACGACTCCAGGTCGGTGTCCAGGTCGAGATCGTCCAGCTGGGACAGATCTCCGCCCAGCCGGTACGCGTCCACGTGGATCAATGGGACTCCGGCCGCGCCCGCGGCGTGTACTCGCGCCAGCACGAACGTCGGCGAGCTGACCCGGCCGCCAACGCCGAGGCCGTCCGCGATGCCGCGGGTCAGCGTCGTTTTTCCGGCCCCTAGCGGACCGTCCAGCAGCACCAGATCGCCCGCGCGCAGGGCCGCGCCCAGCGTCCGCCCGAAGGCCATCGTGTCCTCGGGGGTTTCCAGAATCACCTTGTCCACCACCAGTTTCGCCGGTTCGGCGCGGCGCTGCCACCACAGCGCTGCAGCAGGTCGATGAGATGGCTGTTCACCAGCTCGGGCTGTTCGAGCTGCACCATGTGCCCGGCTCCGCGCACGCGCACCAGCTCGGCGTCCGGCAGCTCGGCGGCGATCCGCTCGGCGTGCGCGAACGGCGTGAAGCGGTCCGAGTCGCCGCCGATGACCAGCACTTGTGCGTGTTTCAGCCCGGCCAGCACAGCGTAGCGATTGTGGCTGCCGAGAGTGTCGACGAAGTTGAGCAGCCCGCGCACCGGCGTGACCGCCAGCATTTCCAGCATGAAGTCGACCAGGCGCGGCGAGACGTCGCGGCTGCCGAAAGCGAGCCGCCGCACTGCCTGCCGAGTGAGCTGACCGCCCGCCGCGCGGACGAACTCCACCAACCCGGGTTGCCACCCGGCCAGCTCGCCGACGCCGCGCGTGAGCGGGTTGTACTTGGACAGCAACGGCCTCGGCAATCCGCGCGCGCCGACTTCGCCCGCCGCGGTCGCGATGAAGGCGACGCCGCATACGCGGTCCTCGAAGAGGTCTGGCCGTTGCGCGGCCAGCTCCATGATCACCATGCCGCCCATGGAATGTCCCATGAGGACAATCGGTCCTTCGGGCACCATCGCACGCAGCACGCTGTCGAGGTCGTGCGCGAGCTGTTCGATCGTCGACGTCTCGGTAGACGCTTCTCCGGACAGACCGTGGCCGCGATGGTCGAAGTAGACCTGCCGTACGCGGGGCAGTCGCAGCGAAGCGACATCGCGGCGCTGGAAGTGCCACGAGCGCCGCGAAAGCGCGAAGCCGTGTACGCCGACGAGAGTCAGCTCTGGCTTCTCGCCGTCCTCAGGGTCGATCTCCTCGACCGACAGCGGCGTGCCGTCTTCAGCGGCGACAGTGGACGTACGGTCCGGCTTCAGCTCGCCCAGCGGCTCGTCGGCGAAGGGGTCTTCGGTCGGTTTACGTTGCTGCGTCGCGACAACTGCCGCTGCCGCACCCGTGACTACCGCTCCGACTCCGCCGACGATCGCCCACAGCCGCGCCGAAGGAGTCACGCCCGCTCCCCCACGTACCGGCGCTGTACGCGCGGCCGGTACATCGAGGTGACGATCTCGTAGTCGATGGTGCCGAGCTTGTCCGCCCATTCGCGCGCGGTCGGCTCGCCGGAGCGGCCGGATCCGAACAGCACGACCTCGTCGCCGACGCGCGGCACGTCCTCGTTGCCGACGTTCACCACGAGCTGATCCATGCAGACCCGCCCGACGACCGGCCGCCGCCGCCCGCCCAGCCAGACGTCCATCCGGCCGGACAGCGTGCGCGGAACCCCGTCGGCGTACCCGGCGGGCACGAGCGCGAGCGTGGTGTCCTCCGGCGCGGTCCAGGTGTGGCCGTAGGAGACGGATTCGCCGGCGGCCAGCGGCTTCGTGAGGACCACGCTGGAGCGGAACGTCATCGCCGGGCGCAGGTCGTCGTCGGTCGGCACCGGGTTGAGGCCGTACATCGCGATGCCCGGACGGACCAGGTCGAAGTGCAGGTCGGGCCGGGTGAGCGTGGCCGCGGAGTTGGCCAGGTGCCGGATCGGGTCGAGCCCGGCGGCGCGGGCCGCGTCGTAGGCCTCGGCGAACAGCTTCGCCTGCGCGTCGATCGACGCGTGGCCCAGTTCGTCGGCGCAGGCCAGGTGCGACCAAATGGCCACTACCTCGACGCCGCGCGCCTTGGCCGCCGCCTCGACCAGCGCCGGCCAGTCGGCGGGCGGGCAGCCGTTGCGCGACAGGCCAGTGTCGATTTTGAGGTGCACACGAGCGCGTTTTCCGGTCCGCTCCGCGGCGGCGTCGACCCGGGCCAGCTCACCGAGGGAGCTGACGCCGAGGTCGATGTCCGCCTCGATGCCGGGCGCGAAATCCAGCTCCGGCACGTCCAGCCAGCTGAACAGCCGAACCGACAGCCCGGCGGCCCGCAGGTCGAGGGCCTCCTGCAGCGAGCAGGTGCCGAGCCAGGTGGCCCCGGCTTCGACAGCGGCGCGGCCGACTGGCACCGCGCCGTGGCCGTACGCGTCGGCTTTGACCACGCACATCACGGCCGCACCGGGTGCCCGGGCGGCCAGCAAGGAAACGTTGTGGCGCACAGCGCCGAGATCGACCACGGTCTCGGCGTGCGGAGAACTGGCAGTCATAACGACTGCCAGTTTCCCACGTCATCGGCTCAGGAGAGACGCTGCCCGGACGTGCCGGAGAACACGTGCAGTTCGTCCGGACGGATCCGCAGGTGCAGGGTGTCGCCCATGCGGGGCGGCGTACGCGGGTCGACGCGCGCGACCACATTGCGTGACGCTCCCTCAGCGGACTCCTCGACGCCAGCGCCGAGCTTGCCGTAGACGTATGCGTCCGAGCCCAGCTCCTCGACCAGTTCGACCTTGATCGGCAACGTGCCGTCGGTGTCGGTGGTGGCTTCCAGCGACTCGGGGCGGAAACCGATGGTGACCGTGTCGCCGTCGGCCGCGGAACGGACCTCGGGCTTGAGCGGCACCTGCACGCCGCCGACCTCGGCACCGTCCGCGGTGAGCTTCGCGGCGACCAGGTTCATCGCCGGGGAGCCGATGAAGCCCGCGACGAAGACGTTTTCGGGCCGGTCGTACAGCGCGCGCGGGGTGTCGCACTGCTGCAGCAGACCGTCCGACAGCACCGCGACGCGGTCACCCATCGTCATGGCCTCGACCTGGTCGTGGGTCACGTACACGGTGGTGACGCCGAGGCGGCGCTGCAGCGCGGCGATCTGCGTACGGGTCGAAACCCGCAGCTTCGCGTCGAGGTTCGACAGCGGCTCGTCCATGAGGAACACCTGCGGCTCGCGCACGATCGCGCGGCCCATCGCGACGCGCTGGCGCTGACCGCCTGAGAGCGCCTTCGGCTTGCGGTCCAGGTACTGCTCGATGTCCAGCAGCTTCGCCGCGTCGAGCACCTTCTGCTTGATCTCCGACGCGGGCCGCCCGGCGATCTTCAGCGCGAAGCCCATGTTCTGCGCGACCGTCATGTGCGGGTACAGCGCGTAGTTCTGGAACACCATCGCGATGTCGCGCGAACGCGGCGGCAGCTGCGTGACGTCGCGGTCGCCGATCCAGACCGCGCCCTCGTCGATGTCCTCCAGGCCCGCGAGCATGCGCAGCGCGGTGGACTTGCCCGAACCCGACGGCCCGACCAGCACGAGGAACTCGCCGTCGGCGATTTCCAGGTCCAGCGCGTCGACGGCGGGACGCTCGGTCCCGGAGTAGCGCCGGGTCGCCTTGTCGTAGGTGATGCTGGCCATCGGTCAGTCCTCTCCCAATTTCGCGGAAACCCCGTGCGCGGCCTCGCGCGCCTCGAGGTGGCGTTGCTGGATCTCGATGCCCGCGGCGCGCAGTGCCCCGGCGGGTTCGTCCAAAACGAGCTGGCTTTCGGTCCCGTGCCACACGGGCGGTTCGGCGCTGCCCGCGAGCGCCCAGGCGGCCTGCCGAGCGGCTCCCTGCGCGACGTACTCGCCGACCTCGGGAATCACGACGGGCAGGCCGAGCACGATCGGCGCGATCGCGCGCACCGCGGCGGACTGCGCGCCGCCGCCGATGAGCAGCACGCGCTTCACGGCCATGCCCTGCGCGCGCACCGCGTCGAGCCCGGCGGCCAACCCGCAGACCATGCCCTCGACGGTCGCCCGCGCGACGTTCTCCGGCGTCATGTTCGCCCTGGTCAGGCCGTGCAGCGAACCGGTCGCGCCGGGCAGGTTCGGGGTGCGCTCGCCGTCGAGGTACGGCAGCAGCGTGAGCCCGCCCGCGCCCGGTTCGGCGGACAGCGCGAGCCGGTCGAATTCGGCCAGGTCGACGCCGAGCATCGCCGCGCCCGCGGTGAGCACGCGGGCGGCGTTGAGGGCGGCGGTCAGCGGGAGGAAGCGGCCGGTGGCGTCGGCGAATCCGGCGACCAGGCCGCTCGCGTCGGCCGCGCCGGTCTCGGTGACGCCGAAAACCGTGCCGCTGGTGCCGATCGAGATCACCGCGTCGCCCGGAGCCAGTCCGAGGGCGAGCGCGGCGGCCATGTTGTCGCCAGTGCCCGCGGAGACGAGCATGCCGTCGCTGGTGTGCCCGGCGACGTCGGACGGTCCGAGCACCGTCGGCAGATCCGGGGTGCGACCGCCGAACGCGTGCGCGAGGACGTCAGGGCGATAAGTGTTGTCTGTCGGCGAGAAATAGCCGGTGCCGGAGGCGTCGCCGCGGTCGGTCACCGCGGTTTCCGGGCGGCCGAGCAGCCGCCAGGTGAGCCAGTCGTGCGGCAGCAGAACGCGCGCGACACGATCGGCGTTCTCCGGCTCGTGCTCGGCGAGCCAGCGGAGCTTGGTGACGGTGAAGCTCGCGACCGGCACCAGCCCGACCGACTTCGCCCACACACCGGGTCCGCCCAGCTCTTCGGTCAGGTCTTTGGCCGCCTGCGCGGAACGGGTGTCGTTCCACAGCAATGCCGGACGGACTACCTCACCGGACTCGTCGAGCGTGACCATGCCGTGCTGCTGACCGCCGACCCCGATGGCCTTGACGCCGTCGAGAACGTCGCGAGTGGCGTCCGCAAACGCTTGCGCCCACGCTGCGGGGTCGACCTCGGTGCCGTCCGGGTGCGGTGCGCGACCGGTGCGCACGATCTCGCCCGTGCGCGCGTCGCAGACCACGACCTTGGTCGACTGGGTCGACGAATCGACCCCGGCCACCAGCTCAGCTGTCATAGGGCTGCCCCTCCTCGACGTACTCCGCGGCCTCGACCGCCGTTCCCTCGTTCAGCGCGGCCTCGATCTCCTCAGTCGGAGTGGCTTCGCTGGTGATCAGGAGGTCGTAATCGCCGACGGTGCCGTGCGCGTACGTCGCGGTGCGGCCGAACTTCGAATGGTCGAGCACCAGCACGTTGCGGTTCGCGGCGCGCAACACGGCTTTCTTCAGCTCGGCGTAGTCGCGGACCGGGTGGAACAGCCTGCCCACCGCGACCGCGCTCACCGAGACGAACGCGATGTCCACGCGAATGCGCTCGAGCAGCGCGAGCACGTCGGGGCCGGAGCAGGAGTCGTACTCGGGGTCGTAATGCCCGCCTGCCAGGACCACGTCGACGCCGGTGCCCAGCAGTCGCGCAGCCTGCAGCGAGTTGGTGATCACGGTGAGGCGTTCAAGCTGGGCCAGCCGCTCGACCAGCGGAAACAGCGTGGTGGAGTCGTCCACGAACACGGTCTGGCCAGGCTCGACCTGCTGAATCGCAAGATCCGCGAGGGCTTCCTTCTCCGCCGAGTGAAGCGTGAACCGGCTGGCGGTCTCCATGGTGAGCGCCGGATACGCCTCGACCTTGCCGCGCAGCTTCCGCAACAGCCGCTTGTCGGCGAGGTCGTCGAGGTCGCGGTGCATCGTCATGAGGCTCACGCCGAACCGGGCGGTGAGGTCGTCGATGCGGACTTCGCCCTGGTCAATGACGTAGTCGAGGATCTCCTGGCGCCGCTGCTCCACCGCGGCGTCGGACGGGCGCGTCTTCGGCCGTCCTGGCGTGTCTCGACTCACATCTCGTTCTTACCAGATATCGCGAGCCGAGTTAACACGTAACTCGATAACTCCTGGGTCACCTTCGAAGCGCTCCCATAGGTCTTCTCAGCTGCGTGCGGGGTGCCCGCCCTCGTTGCCAGGCCTGGCGCGCGCTAGTCACGGAGGTCGAGGTACGCAGCTTGTCTCGCCAGGAGGTGGACCGCGCCCCCTAGCCGACAACACTGCCACGAACCCGCCCCCACACCGCACTGAGAAACCCCAATGCCACATTGGGCGCGTTAGATGCACCCAATGTGGCGTTCGGTGCGTCAGATGCACCCAATGCCACATTGGGGAAGCTCTGGTCAGCGGGCGGTCGCGCGAACCAATCGGAGCGCGGCGGGGATGGCGTCGACCAGACCGGACGCGGACGTCGGCACCTCCTCCGCGGCAAGCGCGCCTGCTAGCGAATGCACCTGCGCGGCGGCCGCGGCGGCCAGCCACGGGTCGAGTCCGGCGGCAAGCAGCGAGCCGACCAGACCGGTCAGCACGTCGCCGGAGCCAGCGGTGGCCAGCCACGAACCGCGCGGGGTGTTCACCGCGACGCGACCGTCCGGAGCGGCGACGACTGTGCAGTGGCCTTTCAGCAGCACAACGGCGTCGTACTTCTTCGCCGCCTCCCGCGCTGCCGCCACGCGATCCGCGCCCGGGCGGCGGCCCATCAGGCGTTCGTACTCGCCAGCGTGCGGGGTGAGCACGAGCGGAGTGTCCGGGTCGCGGGCGTCGAGGACTTCGGGGGTGTGCGCGATGAGCGTGGTGGCGTCGGCGTCCGCGCACACCGGGACGCCCTGGCCGAGGATGTGCCGCAGGATTTCCCGGCCTTCGCCGCCGGTGCCGATCCCCGGCCCGACGACCCACGCCTGCACCCGGCCCGCGTCGGTGACCGAGCCGGTCGCGACGATCTCCGGCCAGCGCGAGCGCACGACGTCCGCGGCGTGCCCGGCATAGCGGACCATGCCCGCCGTCGCGCGGACTGCGGAACCGGACGCGAGCACCGCCGCCCCGGGGTAGGTCGCCGATCCGGCCGCGATGCCGACGACGCCTTGGGTGTATTTGTCGTCCTCCGGGCCGGGAATCGGCCACGCCTCAGCGACGTCAGCAAGGTCCAGACGCTGCAGATCCGGCTCGTCCAGCCACGGCCGCAGGCCGATGTCCACTAGCACGACCTCGCCGCATTCCTCCGGAGCCAGCACGTGCACGGGCTTCAGCGCGCCGAACGTGACCGTGCGCTCGGCGGTGACGTGCGGACCGTCGACCGCGCCGGTGTCCGGGTCAACGCCGCTTGGCAGATCCACCGCCACCACCGGGGCTTCGATCTGCGAGACCAGCTCGGCTGCTTCGGGACGCAGTGGGCCACGGGCGGAGATACCGACAATGCCGTCCACGACGACGTCCGCCTTCTCGATCCACTGTGGACTGTCCGCAATGGACACAACGCGGCCGCCGGATCGCCGCAGGGCAGCCAATCCGGCCGGGTGCGCCTTCTCCGGCTTCAGCAGTACGGCAGCCACCGCGACCCCGCGCCGACGCAGGAAAGCGCCAGCCCACAACGCATCGCCGCCGTTGTTGCCCGAGCCGACGAGCAGCACGACCCGCCGACCGGAGACGCCGCCGGTGTCCTCGGCCAGCAGCCCGGCCACCTCGGCGGCGAGGCCGAAGGAGGCCCGGCGCATCAGCTCGCCGTCCGGCGTGCGCGCGAGCAGCAGGTCTTCCGCCGCGCGAATCCGTTCTGTAGTCCAGATTCCTTGCACGGCGGCTCCCGCTACTCGACAGTGACGGACTTCGCCAGGTTACGCGGCTTGTCGATGTCGTACCCGCGGGAACTGGCGATCTCCGCGGCCAGCACCTGCAGCGGCACGGTGGAAACCAGCGGCTGCAGCAGCGTCGGCACCGCGGGCACCTCGATGAGTTCGTCGGCGAACGGGCGCACGGTCTCGTCGCCCTCCTCGGCGATCACGATCGTGCGCGCGCCCCGCGCCTGGATTTCGCTGATGTTCGACACCAGCTTCGAGTGCAGCACCGCGCGGCCCTTCGGCGACGGCATCACGACGACGACCGGCAGGCCCTCTTCGATCAGCGCGATCGGACCATGCTTCAGCTCGCCCGCCGCGAAGCCCTCCGCGTGCATGTACGCGAGTTCCTTCAGCTTCAGCGCGCCCTCCAGCGCCACCGGGAACCCGACGTGGCGGCCGAGGAACAGCACCGCGCGCGAGTCGGCGATCCGCCGCGCGATCTCGCGCGTCTGGTCCACAGTGGACAGCACCTTCTGCACCGCCGCCGGCATCGCTTCCAGCTCGGCGAACTCGCGGGCGACCTCGTCCGGGTACTTCGTGCCGCGCGCCTGCGCCAGCGCGAGGCCGACGAGGTAGTTCGCGGCGATCTGCGCGAGGAACGCCTTGGTCGAGGCGACCCCGATCTCCGGCCCGGCGTGCGTGTACAGCACCGCGTCGGACTCGCGCGGGATCTGCGCGCCGTTGGTGTTGCAGACCGCCAGGACGCGGGCCTTCTGCTCGCGCGCGTGCCGCACGGCTTCGAGGGTGTCCGCGGTCTCGCCGGACTGGGAGACGGCGACGACGAGCGTGTCGCGGTCGAGAACCGGGTCGCGGTAGCGGAACTCCGACGCCAGCTCCACCTCGACCGGCAGGCGGCACCAGTGCTCGATGGCGTACTTCGCGACGAGGCCGGAGTGATACGCCGAACCGCAGGCGATGACGAAAACCTTATCGACGTCGCGCAGGTCCTGATCGGAGATGCGCTGCTCGTCGAGGATGATCCGGCCGGCCTCGAAGTGCCCGCGCAGCGTGTTCGCCAGCGCCTCCGGCTGCTCCTCGATCTCCTTGAGCATGAAGTACTCGTGGCCGCCCTTTTCGGCGGCCGACAGGTCCCAGTCGACGGTGAACGGCTTGGCCTGCGCGGCGTCGCCGTGGAAGTCGGTGACCTCGTAGCCGTCGCGGGTGATGACGACCAGCTGGTCCTGGCCCAGCTCGACGGCCTCGCGGGTGTGCTCGATGAACGCGGCGACGTCGGAAGCGACGAAGTGCTCGCCCTCGCCGACCCCGACCACCAGCGGCGACGACCGGCGCGCGGCGACGATCGTGTCCGGCTCGTCCGCGTGCGTCACGACGAGCGTGAACGCGCCCTCCAGGCGGCGGCACACCGCGGCGACGCTGGCCGGCAGGTCGCCCTTGGTGTCGCCCTCGGAGTAAGCGAGGGAAACCAGGTGCGCGGCGGTCTCGGTGTCGGTGTCGCTGGCCATCTCGATGCCCGCGGCCTCGAGCTCGCCGCGCAGCGCGGCGAAGTTCTCGATGATCCCGTTGTGCACCACGGCCACGCGACCGGTGGTGTCCCGGTGCGGATGCGAGTTGCGGTCGATCGGAGCCCCGTGGGTGGCCCAGCGGGTGTGGCCCATGCCCGCGGTCCCCGCGAACGCGTCGCGGCCGACCTCGTCGAGCCGGGCTTCCAGGTTGGCCAGACGGCCGGCTTTGCGCTCGACGGTCAGCGCGCCGGCGCCGTCCAGCACCGCCACGCCAGCCGAGTCGTAGCCCCGGTATTCCATGCGGCGGAGCCCACCGAGCACGACGTCCAGAGCCGGGCGGTGTCCGACGTATCCCACGATTCCACACACGCGAACTAGCGTAACGAGACAAGTCCAGTCCCCTACTCCGGTCCCTCGACCGGGGTTTTCAGTGCCGCTGAGCTGGGCGAGCGACCTCCCGGACAACGCCTGACCGGGTGTCGGCGCAGTCCGGCGGCGGACCCCTAAACCGATCGGGGTGGCGCACCGGGCCGGGGCGGGGCACGGGCAGTAAGGTCACGCGCATGGCCAGCAAGCCCAAGCAGCTGCTCACGGAGCTGTCCCACCCGGGACCCCACGAGGTTTTGCGCGGCAACCTCGCCCTGGTCGGACTGCCCGGCGTCGTGTTCACCCCGCGCCAAGGCCTTGGCCTGCCCGCCATCGCGTTCGGGCACGGCTGGATGCAGCCGGCCACGCGCTACCGGCAGCTCCTGCACCACCTCGCGAGCTGGGGCGTAGTCGCCGCGGCCCCCGCGACCCAGCTGGGCCCGCTCCCGTCGCACCGCCTCCTGGCCGGCGACCTGCTGACAACGCTCGACGTCGTCACCACGGTCCGCCTGGGCCCGGACGGCATCAGCGTCGACCCGGAGAAACTGGGCCTGGCAGGCCACTCCACCGGCGGCGGTTCGGCAGTGCTCGCAGCCGCCCAGTCCGCCGGAGCAGGCGACGAAGCGCGCCCGAAGGTCCGCGCAGTGGCGACAGTTGCTGCGGCACAGACGTTCCCGGCCGCTACGGAAGCCGCGAAGGTGATTAGCGCCCCTGGCCTGCACCTGGCCGTGGACGGCGACCTGGTGGCCCCGGCGGTCGGCCATGCGGACGCGATCGCCCAGGCTTGGGGCGGCCCGGTGCAGCTGCGGACGCTGGCGAAGTCGTCCCATCTCGCGGTGACCGAGGGCCGGCACTGGAGCCAGCTGCTGCTGCAGGGCAAACCGCAGCGGGCGACTCAGCAGCTTGCGAAGGCGCTGTTTACTGCGTTCTTTCTCACGCATTTGACGGGTACGGACAAGTACCTGCCGCTGCTGGACGCGGATGTGAAGCGCGCGCCGATCGAGGTTCCGGAGGACGAGGAACCGGCTGCCTGATCAGCCGGTTCGGCTCAGGTAGCCAGCCAGTCGGTGTGCGTGTAGTCGTCCTCGTCGTGGTGCACGCCACGCCGATGCCGCCCGGACGCCGGAGCAGCGGCAGGCGGCGCCGGAGCCGGCGGAGGCGTGCCCGGCCGCTCCGGAGCGGGCTCGGCGGGCACGTAGCCGGCGCGACGTTCCTTCTCCGCCTCGTCGTCCTCGAAGCCGAAGCTGACCTCGCCCTTGGGCTTGTCGCCGACCGTCGACTCCATCACCCAGCCGCCGGCCTTCGCCGCACGACGAGCGCTCTCCTGCACGCGGACGATCACCTGGCCGACCGTGCGCAGCTGCTTGTCGCTGGCCTCTTTGCTTTCCTTGAGGTCTTTCCGGACCCGGCTGCCGATCAACGCGAGCCGTTCCTCCGCCTCGCGTTCGATCTGGGCCATCTTGTGGCGGAACCCCGCCCCCAGGTCTTCGCCGCTCACCGCGTCCCTCCCCCGCTGTCCCGGCCAGGCTGATCGTCGTCGAGCAACGAACCGCTGATCCGGTTCGAGCTGGACTGCGAACCGAAAAGACCGCCGTCGACACGGTACGCGCTCGACGAACGCTCCTGCTCTCCTCCGCCGCCCGGCGCACTGCCGAGGCCGCCCATCATCCCGCCGCCCATCATGGCCGGGGTGCCGGAGCCGCTCGCTTCGTGATGCACGGGCGCGGTGCCGAGCTGCGAGGTGTCGGTCGGCGGACCGTCGCCTGCCGAGGCCGCCATCGGGTCGCCGATGTCGCCGAGACCGACGTGCGGAACGGTGCCGATTCCGGGGTCGGAGGAGAACGGGTCGAGCACGGACTGGGCACTCGTCGAGTCGTCCGGTCCCGACGCCGCCGCTGGCTCGTGCGTCGCGGGCAGTTCGTGCGCGGGCGGTTGGCCAGGGATGACCTGGTGCTCCTGCGCGACTGGCTGGCCGGGGACGGCTTGGTGTCCTTGGGCGGCAACTTGATCCGGGGATTGGTGGCCTTGCGCGGCAACCTGATCCGGAACTTGATGGCCTTGCGCGGCGACCTGGTCGGGGACAGCCTGGTTGGCCGCAGCGGCGACCGGCTGGCCCGCTGCCGCCGCCGCGTCCGGCACTGGCGTGCCGGGCGGCGTCGGGGCGCCCGGCGTGGCCTGCCCGGCGACCGCCGAAGCCGCAGCGGCTCCACCACCGCCGGTTCCCCCGTTGTGGTTGCTGGGGTTCAGCGCACCGTCGTCGCCGAGGGTGTACTTCGTCGGATGGCCGGAGCCGTCGTCGATGGTCACGACCGTCGGGCCGTCGGCTCCGGACGGCCGCTCGGCCACGATCGACAGCTTGCCGTCCTGGATGTGGATCTTTCCGTCCGGACCCGGCTGGTACTTCTGCCCGGATCCTTGCGTGCCCTCGTGCCCCTGCGCCCCGTCGTGGCTCTTCGCGGCGTCCTGGGCCGGGGTTCCGTCGTGCCCCTGGCCAGTCCCCTGCGGACCGTCGTGCCCCTGCGGACCGAACCCGGTCACCGGGTCCGGATGCTGGCCCGGCACCGGAGTCCCCGGTGGCGTCGCACCGGGCTTCGCCTGGTCGCCGAAGTCGAGGTCGTAGGTCTTCTGCTTGCCCGTGCCGTCGTCGACGCTGATCCCCATGTGCCCGTCCTTGCCGGGTTCGGACATGGAGATCTTGTGGCCGTCGTGCTCGACGGTCATCGTCTCGGGCTCTTCGGGCTTGAGCGCCGCGCCCGTCTTCGGGTCGATCGGATACGGCTGCCCGGTCTTCGGATCGACCTCGAGCGGCTGGTGAGTGACCGGGTTGAGGCTCTCGGCCGGCTGCGGCTGAGTCTGCGGCGTTTCCGGCATCTTGGGCGTCTGCGCCGCGGCTGGGGTCGGCCCGGAGCCGCCGGTGCTCGGCATCCCCGAGTCCTTGCCGCCACCACCCGAGGACGACGGCGTGGTCTGCTGGCCGCCGCCCCCGTCCTGCTGCTTCCCGCCGCCCTGGTCAGCGGGCTTCGACGACGTGGTGAAGAGATCCTCGCGCGCCTTGCCCAGCGACGCGCCGAGTTCGTTCCACACCTGGTCGACGCTCGTCCGCGTGTGCTCGCAGACCTGCTGCCAGTTGGTGACGTGCTTGTCCATGAACCCGCAGAACCCGGCGAGCCACTTCTTGGCCCACTCCTGCCCGGCGTCCTTCGTCTCGTCGTTCAGATCGCAGCTATCGTGGTCGATCTTGTCCTTCATGTCCTGAGGCATCAGGCGAACGAAGTGCTTGAAGTCGTCGTCGCTCGCGTTCCGGCCCATCTCGGCGACGCGGATCAGCCGATCGATGTCGCCGGGCGAGAAGTCGCCCTTGTTGGGGTACTCGGTGATGTAGTAATCCTGCAGCCACTGGCATTTCGCCCGGATCAGCTTGGCGATCGAGGCGATGCTGCGGTCGATCAGGCCCGCCCCGTCCTTCAGGGTCTGTTCGACGGCCTTCGTGCCGTCGGTGATCCCCTTCCAGGACTGCTGAGCCGAATCCCGCGCGTTGCCCGACCAGTTGGCGAACACGGTCGCCATCCGATTGTCCTGGTCCGCCGCGGCGTCCACAATGGACGCGTTGACGTCCGTCAATTCCTTGGCAGCAGCCTTGAATTTGTCGAACGGGATGTCCCGCTGCTCGTCGAACGGGTCGCCGACGTGCGGCTGGAACGGATGGTCCGGCAGGTTCTGCGCGACGAGACCACGGGCGCGGCTGTAGAGCGGCAGCAGGTTCCGGAACGGCTGCAGGCCCGAAACACCGAGGTCGAGAATCTCGTTCGAGTTCGCGACACCAGGATCCGTGTCAGTGTTCTTGGCGCCCTGGTCTTTCAGCTTCTGCTTGTCGCCGTCGACCGCCTGCTGCTGCTTGTCCTGCGCCGCCTTCGCGCCCTTGTCGGCTTGGTCCTTCGCCTTGCCGTACCAGTCGTAGACATCGCTTTCGCTCGACCACTCCCAGTCCATGTCTCCTTCGGAGATGGACAGCTTGTCCTTGTAGTAGTCGCGCCAATGGTTGCGGTCGTCGTCGCTCTGGAAGCCGTAGCTCTGCGCTTCGCCGTCGTCGTTTTCGTCCTCGACGTAATCGAAGTAGCGAAGCGCCAGACCCCGTTTGGTGTTGCTGTCGATGCTGGGGTCGTTCATCAACTGCTGGAACTCTTGGAAAGTCGGGAAGTTCCCGCTGCGCTTGGACATCAGCGCTTGCCGCTCTTCGTGATGGAGTCCGAGCTGTGCGCCTCGTTGGACGTGTACTTCTTGCTCGCCGACCCGAGGTTGTTCCCGAAGTCCTCAGACGCCTTCACGTAGCTGTCGACGCATTTGCCGACCGCCTCGATCCCGGTCTTGTACAGCTGGAACGAGCCGTGGTGTTTCCGCCCGAAGTCCGCTTCGGTGATCTGCAGCTGCTTCAACGCGGGCAGCGTCGTCTGCAGCCGGTCCTTCGCCGCGTCCCGGACAAATCCGCCCGCCGTCTCCAGCATCTGCGGATCGACGTTCTGTCGGTTCCCCACGCTCGCCCCTCCTCGACTGCCCAGTGCTTCCGGACCTTGGACGCACAAAAGCCGTCGGCGGTGCCGGACACTCGTCTACGGAATGTACCCGGAGAGTGACGAGGAGCGCAGCGATTCGGGCAGTTCGGTCAGGAGACCGCGGACACGACCCCGGCCAGCCGATCCGCCGCTGCCTGAGCCGTGGCGTGGGCCGGAGCCTCGACCATCACCCGCACCAGTTGCTCAGTGCCGGAAGGACGCAGCAAAACCCGCCCTTCCTCGCCGAGTTCGGCTTCGACCTCGCCTACCGCGTCGCGGACTTCGGCGGACCCGGCCACCGCGGCCTTGTCCGCCACCGGGACGTTGACCAGCACCTGCGGGAGCCGGTTCATCACCGCGGACAGTTCCGCCAAGGGCTTGCCCGTCGCGGCCATCCTGGCCATCAGGCGCATCGCCGTCAGCAGGCCGTCGCCGGTGGTGGCGTGGGCGGGGAGGACTACGTGGCCGGACTGTTCGCCGCCGAGGGCCAGGCCCGACGCGCGCAGTTCCTCCAGCACGTAGCGGTCACCCACCGCAGTCGTGACGACCGTGATGCCGTGTGCCTTCATCGCCAGGTGCAGGCCGAGGTTGCTCATCACGGTCGCGACCAGGGTGTCCTTGACCAGCGCGCCTTCTTCGGCCAGCGCCAGTGCCAGGACCGCCATGATCTGGTCGCCGTCCACCAGTTCGCCGGCGGCGTCGACGGCCACGCAGCGGTCGGCGTCGCCGTCGTGGCCGATGCCGAGGTCGGCACCGTGTTCGACGACTGCCGCGCGCAGCAAATCAGGGTGGTTCGAGCCACAGCTGTCGTTGATGTTGATGCCGTCCGGCTCTGCGTGCAGCGCCACGACCTCGGCGCCGGCCCGGCGGTACGCCTCCGGGGCGGCCGCGGACGACGCGCCGTTCGCGCAGTCCACCACGACCTTCAGGCCGGTCAGCGGGTGCGGCGTCGCGGCGACCAGGTGCTCGATGTACTTGTCGAGCGCGTCCGGGACGTCAGTCACCCGGCCGACGCCGTCGCCGGTCGGGCGGGTGATGCCGGTCGCGTCGAGGCCGGATTCGATCTCGTCCTCGATGCTGTCCGGCAGCTTGTGCCCGCCGGCGGCGAAGAGCTTGATGCCGTTGTCCGGCATGGGGTTGTGCGAGGCGGAGATCATCACGCCGAGGTCCGCTTCGAGCGCGCCCACGAGGTACGCGACGGCGGGGGTCGGGAGCACGCCGAGCCGCAGGACGTCCGCACCGGCTGACGCGAGGCCCGCCACCACGGCGGCCTCCAGCATCTCGCCGCTGGCGCGCGGATCGCGGCCCACCACGGCCACCGGGCGGTGCGAACGGTCGTGCGCCGCCAGCACCCGGGCGGCGCTCGCCGCGACCGACAGAGCCAGCTCCGGGGACAGGTCGGCATTGGCCAGACCGCGTACCCCGTCGGTGCCGAACAGTCGAGCCATTTCGACCTCCTTGTCTTGATTCAGCGGCCTCGGGGCGCGCCGGGCCTCGACAAACCTAGCGCCGGGCCCGGCAGGGGTGATCCCCTGCCCTACCCCAAGACAGTCGTGCCAGTGGCGAAGAACGCATCACCAGGCCCGGAAAACGCCGGAAGCGCCCATCCGATGGACGGATGGACGCTTCCAGGGTTGCGCCAGAGTGCTGAATATCAGCGCTTGGAGTACTGCGGGGCCTTGCGGGCCTTCTTGAGGCCGTACTTCTTCCGCTCCGTGGCGCGCGCGTCACGGGTCAGGAAGCCGGCCTTCTTCAGGGCCGGGCGGTCGTCGGCGTCAACCTCGACCAGCGCACGGGCGATGGCGAGACGCAGCGCGCCGGCCTGGCCCGAGATCCCGCCGCCCTTGAGGTTGGCGAAGATGTCGAAGGAGTCCGGCTTCTCGACGGTGACGAGCGGCTCCTTGATGAGCTGCTGGTGCACCTTGTTCGGGAAGTACTGCTCAAGCGACTTGCCGTTGAGCTTGAACTCACCGGTACCCGGCACGACGCGGACGCGGACCACGGCCTCCTTGCGGCGGCCGACCGTCTGCGCGTTGCCACCGGCGGCACGCGACGGGCGCGGGGCGGCGGCGGACTCGCTGGTCGCCACGGCCTCGGCGGGGGTCTCGGTCGAAGCGACGACCTCGGTCTCGGTGCTGGTCAACTGTTCCTCACTCACTGCGCGACCTGCGCGATCTTGGTGATCTCGCGCGCCTGCGGCTGCTGCGCGGCGTGCGGGTGCTGCGGGCCGGCGTACACCTTCAGCTTCTTGGCCATGGCGCGGCCGAGCTTGTTCTTCGGCAGCATGCCCTTGACCACCTTCTCAACGAGGTGCTCGGGCTTGGTGTCGAGCAGCTCGCCGAAGGAGCGCTTCCGCAGACCGCCGGGGTAGCCGCTGTGCCGGTACGCGAACTTCTGCTCGCGCTTGTTACCGGTGAGAGCGACCTTCTCGGCGTTGACGATGATGACGAAGTCACCGGTGTCCACGTGCGGGGCGTAGGTCGGCTTGTGCTTGCCGCGCAGCAGCGTGGCGACCTCGGTCGCGAGCCGTCCGAGCACGACATCCTCGGCGTCGATCACGTGCCAGGCACGAGTGACGTCGCCGGGCTTGGGGCTGTACGTGGGCAAGGGTCTACCTCGTCGTCATTGCGTGTGGGTAATGTGCGGGCCGAGCGCTGACGCGCCGCAACGCACAACGACATATGAAGATACCCCTGTGGTCCCGCCTGTTGTGCAGCGGGGGTGCGAAGACGCCTCGTCGGCCGGTCACAGCGTACCCGACCGGTTCCCGGAACCACCACGCCGCCGCGCGCGTCCGCTCGAGGTGAGACGATTCGCTCGCGCATCCGCGCGAGCACGAGCGAGCACCTGGGGACAGCAGTTGAAGACACGAGCGAGGACGACCGCCGCCGTACGGACGACCGCGGCCGTCGCCGCCGTGCTGGCGCTCGCGACCGCGTGCGGGCAGGCCCGCGCCGGCACCGCGCTGCCCGACGGCGACCAGGCCGCCGCGTACGTCGGCGCGAAGTTCGAGAAGGCCATGTCCAAGCTCGCGGACACGATCGTCGAGCCGCGCAATGTGACCAACTCCGCGGACCGGTACTTCAAGTTCGACGACAAGTACCTGCACAACATCGTCACCTCAGCGCGCACCGGCAGCCCGGAGAGCCGCATCGTGCACAACCGGTCGCAGAAGAACCCCAACGAGTTCCTCGACTCGTTCACCCCGGCCGACGGCACCGTCGAGTACCTCTACCTCGGCCCGGCCTACAAATCGCTGGCGCCGACGCCGTGGGTGTCGATGCCGAAGCCGGAGGCCGGGCTCGTGCAGCCGTGCGCGTGGGGCGGGGTGCAGATCGCGTGCAAGATGGGCGACTCGGTCGACAGCTCGTACAAGGCGGACAAAAAAGCGCTGCGCGGCGCGAAGAGTTCCGCGGACGGCACTGAGCAGCTGACCGTGAACGTGCCGTTCTCGATCTTCCTCGACCGGCGCGTCGAACTGCTCCCGGACAAGGTGGTCAACGAGGTCGGCCCGGAGCTGCGCAAGGCCGTCGTGCCGAGCGTGATCACGCTCAAGCCGGACGGTTCGCTCGCCGAGTTCACGATGGCGGCCAAGTTCGAGGGCGACGGGCACAAGGTCGAACTGCGCTACGACTTCAAGTTCACCGGCGAAGCCACCGCCTCGGACCTGCCGACGATTCCGGACGCCTCGCAGGTCACCGTGCTCGCGGACGACGCGGCCAAACAGGACTTCTACCGGCGGCTCGGCGAACTGCAGGGGCGCTGATGCGCACTCTCCCGCCGATCCCCGCGCCCATCGAATCCCGAGGTGAGCACCGATGACCCAGCCTCCCGACCAGCAGCCGCAAGGGCAGCCGCAGTGGTGGCAGCCGGGGACGAACGCGCCGCAGCAGCCGGGGTATCCGTCCGAAGTGGACAGTTCCGGTTGGCAGGGCGGGCAGCCCGCGGGCGGACAGTGGGCGCAACCTCCGGCGCAGCAACCGTTTCCGCCCGCGCAGTATCCGCAGCAGGGTTACCCGGCTCAGCCCTACGGTCAGCAGCAGCCATATGGCGGGCCCGGGCAGCCGCACAGCCAGCCGACGCCGGTACAACCGGGACAGCAGGCATCCGGAAATCCTTACGGCGGCGGGTTCCAGCCGTCCGAGTACGGCGGGCTCGGCGCGTTCTCCACGGCCAAGGCAGGCAAACCGCGGTCGAAGAAACCGTTCCTGATCGGCGGTGCGGTCGTGGTGGTGCTGGCCGCCGCGGCCGGGATCTCGTGGGCGACCGGCGTGTTCAGCGGGGACACCCTGGACCAGAAGTCGTTGCAGGACGGCGTTTCCAAGGTGCTCAACGAGAACTACGGCGAGCCGGACGTCAAGAACGTCTCGTGCCCTTCGGGGCAGGCGATCGAGAACGGTGCCACCTTCGATTGCACGGTGCAGGTCGGCGGGCAGCCGAAGAAGGTGACCGTGCGGGTGCTCAACGACAAGCCGGAATATTCGGTCGGCGCTCCGCACTGAGCGGCGCGTTCTCCTCAGCCAAGCCAGGAAAGCCGCGGCCGAAGAAGCCGTTCCTGATCGGCGAAAACCCTTGCCAGCACGCGAAAACGGCGGGCCGACACCCGAAGGTGTCCGGCCCGCCGTGGTTTCGGGGCTTGGCTCAGAACAGGTTCTGCACCGAGCGGTCCGTCGCCTGGTAGCCGTCCGCGATCTGCGGCAGCACGGCGGCGATCTGCGCCAGAAGCTGGGTGAACTCGTCGAACTTCTGGTCCCACTCGTTCTGGGCCTGGATGTACTGGTCCTTCGCTTCACCGCTCCAGCTGTGGGTCAGCGGGTTGAGGTCGCTCTTCAGGTTGTCGAAGAGGCTCTTCAGCTCGCTGCCGGTGGCGGTGCAGTCCTCCGCCGCGCGGTGGATCGTTCCCGGGTCTACAACAATGCGGCCGTCAGGCATGTCAAGCTCCTGTCAGAAGAATGAATGAAGATGAAGTCGAATCCGAACGGGAAAGTCCCGATCAGCCAAGAACGCCGAAGCCCTTGTTGAGCGAGTTGATGTGCTCGTGCTGCGCCGCCTCGCTCTTGGCGTACATCGAGCCACCTTCCTGGAGCAGGGTGCCGATGCGGTGCAGAGCGTCGTTGAGGCCACGACCGCAGTCGTCGAAGCGGCGCATGACGTTGTCGAAGGCACGCTGCGCGTCGCCTTCCCAGCCCGCGCGGGTCGCCTCGATGTTGGAACGCAGGTCGCCCAGGTTCTTGTTCATCCGGCCGGTCGCCTCGACGACGCGCCCCTCGGCCTGAGTGAATTCCTTCGGATCCCCGGTGAAACCGCCAGCCATGGGAGCTACCCCCTTCGTTAGTGGTTGTGCGCGCCGGCTGGTGTTTCCGGCACTGCACCTACGACGAAGACATTGCCAGTTCGGTTCACACTTGTCGCGACTTCTTCTCAAGTAGTTGCTTGCGTGAACGCCGGGGCAGGGAACCGCCCGGCAACGGCCGGGTTAACGAGCTCCGGGCACCCCCGAAAAAACCTTGTCCACCAGCGTGGTTAGCACACGCACAGCCGGTTCCCGGAATATTTCAGGAGTCCCGGCTCATGATTCGCGACTGCGAAAAGTCCTCGTCCTCTTCACTCGTCCGTGTCTGTTCGGGCGAAATCTCGGGACGAACGGGAACCGGCTCGGACACCGCGGGTTCGACGGGCATCGGCAATCCGCGGGCCGCGCGGAACCGGCGGGCGGCCCCGCGCAACGCGGACGGCGCGGGTTCCGCGGCACCGGAAAGCCGTCGCCTGCCGAACTCCTTCAGCAGTTCCCGGTTTTCGCCGCGGCGCCGTTCGCTGCGCGCGAGCGCGGTGCCCGCGACGCGCCGCGAGAAAGTGACTGCGTCCTGGCCTGCTCGGGTGAATGCCGCTGGCGCGGATTCCGGTTCGGAGGCCACGAGTGCTCCTTCAGCTGGTGATCTTCAACGTGCGCACCACCTGCTCGCACGCGGCGTCGACGCGCTGCTGCACCGCCGGCGACTGGTACTGGCAGCCGACGTGCACCCGGATCCGGCCCTGCACGAGCACATACCAGCGGACGGTAATCCGTTCGGGTTTGCTCTCGACATAGCCGATCACGCTCCGGCCACCGTAAGTCAGATCCGAGCGGAACGCAGTGTAGTTCGCGTTTCCGGTCACCCCGGATCGCAACGCATCGACGAGTTTCTGCCGGTCCGCCGTCGCGTCGTAGTCCATGACGAACTCCTGCGCGAGCACGAGATCGTTGCCCCGCTCGGCGTCCTGCGGGTGCAGGATCACCTGCCGGTCCGCGACCTCGTCGGTGGTTTGGACCCAGTCGTTCGGCGCGACGAGGCTGAAGTCGTATTGGGAGAACGAACGGCCTTGCTCGGAGTTGTTCCCGTTGCTGACGAAGTACACGACGCCGCCCGCGATCAAGGCCACGACCGCCACCGCCGCGGTGATCAGCCACAGCTTGCGCCGTTTCTTCGCCTTGCCGCCGGAACTGCTCGACGCCTCCGCGCCAGGAGCACCGGGAGCGCCGAACGCCCCATTCCCGGAACTGTTCTGCCCCAACGCGTTCTTGCCCGGTCCGGTCTGCATTGGACTCGGCGGCGCTACGGCACCGAACGGCACGCTTTGCGGCCCGCTGGCCGGATTGGCCGGTGAAAAGCCGCGCGGCGGCACCGGAGCGTTCCGCGGCGGTGCGTTCAGCGCGTTCGGCACCGGCGGCACGCGACGGGTCGGCGCGTCCCCGCGGACGATCTCGGTGCGATGGTCGGATTGCCCCGGGATCGACGAACCGGGCAGCACCCCGGTGCGGTCCGGTTCCAGCAGCACCGCCCGGAGCGCGCCGCGCGCGACGACCGTCTCCGGCTGGTCCAGGCTCGTCGGCACCACTCCGGTGCGCTCGTGCACCAGCCGGGAGATCATCGGGATCCGGCTCGAACCGCCGACGAGGAAGATCGCCGCGAGCTGCTTCGGACGCAGGCCCGAGTCCGCGATCGCGGCACTGGTCAGCTCGACCACCCGGCCGAGCGGAGCCCCGATCAGTCGTTCCAAGTCCACTCGCGTCACGTGCGCGTCCGCGAACGGCGGCGGCAACGGGACATCGGTGTACGTGTGCCGGGACAACGTCTCTTTCGCGCCGCGGACGTCCTGCCGCAGCACCCGGCGCCGTCGGCGCTCGGCCAGCTCGCGACCCTCGACCAGCTGCTGCCACGCCTGCGGATCCGTGCCGGACACGAGCGACCCGACGTGCTCCAGCAGCGCCTGGTCGATGTCGGCCCCGCCGAAACTCGGATCGCCTCGGGTGGCCAGCACCTGGAACCCGCCCCGCTGCGGAGGCGCACCCGGCGCTCGCGCGGCGCGCGCGGCCTCCGGCGACCGCTGGACGACGCTGACGTCGACCGTGCCGCCGCCGAGATCGAGCACTGCCAACGCGTCGCCAGGACGGCCGGAGAACTCGACCGTCCGGCCGCCCGGCGAAGCTTCCGGGGCGAAGGTCGCCGCGTGGTACACCGCCGCGGCGACCGGTTCCGGCACCAGCGCCACCTCGCGCGCCAGCCGCCCCGCGGCCTGGCGCAGCAGCCGGGTGCGGATCGCGCCCCAGTCCGCCGGGTGGGTGAGCACCAGCAGATCCACCTCGGCGTCGCCCGCGACGCGCCGCGCCTCGGCGACTGCCCGGTCCAGCACCGCGTGCACGACGTCGATGACCCGCAGCACCGAATCGCCGAGCAGCAGATCGCCCTCGTCGATCCGCCGCTTCGGATTCGGCTCGTACCGCGACGGGTCGACGGCCGCCTGCCGCTCGGCCTCCTGGCCGACGAACAGGGTGCCGTCGGACGCCGCGTACACCGCCGAGGACATCAGCGGCTGCCCGTCGATCACCACGACCTGCGGTTCGCGGCCGTTGACCGACACCACGACACAGGTGCTCGAGGTCCCGAAGTCGATCGCGACCCGCACCGTCACCGGGCACCCCTTCGGTCAGGCGCGCCGGCTCCTCCCCGGCCGGTCAGTCCGGCTGGATCCACGACACCTGCACGAGCTGCTTCCCGTTCTTGCGGCTCAGCATGTTGCCCCGGCCCGGCGGCATGGCGCTCGGCCGGATGTTGCCGATCAGCACGCCCTCGTCGCGGGAACCGTTCATCACCATGCCGGTGGCCGCCAGCTCCTTGAGCTTGCCGATGACTGGGTCGTACGCCGCCCGCGACGCACCACCGGTGCGCCGGACCACGATCAAGTGCAGGCCGACGTCCTTCGCCTGGGCGAGGAACTCCGACAGCGGCTTGAGCGGGTTCGTGGACTGCGTCGCCACCAGGTCGTAGTCGTCGACGATGACGAACAGCTCCGGACCGGTCCACCAGGACCGGGTCTTCAGCTGTTCCTGGGTGACGTCCGGACCCGGCAGCCGCCGCGTCATCGACCCGTGCACGTCCTGGACCATGCTGTCCAGCTGCGCCGACGACACGGCGTAGCCGAGCAGCGAATCGCCCTCGAGGAACCCGAGCATCGTGCGCCGGTAGTCGACCAGCAGGATCACGGCCTCCTGCGGCGTGTAGCGCTCGGTGATGCCGCGCGCGATCTGCCGCAGCAGGTTCGTCTTGCCGGACTCGCCGTCGGCGAACGCGAAGAAGTGCGGGTCCGCGTCGAAGTCCAGGTAGATCGGCTGCAGGTCTTCCTCGTTGACGCCGATCGGGACCAGCTTCGTGTCCCGCTTCTGGTCGATCTGCAGGACCTCTTCGTAGGTGATCATCTCCGGCAGCAGGCGCACCTGCGGAGCCACCCGGCCGCGCCACGCCCCGCGGATCTTCGCGACCGCGTCCGCGACGCCCGCCGCGACCGTCTCCGGATCGCTCGACCCGTCGATCCGCGGCAAGCCGGTGAGCAGGTGCAGCTTGTCGCGGGTGAGCCCGCGGCCCGGCCGACCGGCGGGCACGTTGACCGCGATCCGGCGGTCCATTTCGGACTCCGTCGGGTCACCGAGGCGCAGCTCGAACCGCGTGCCGAGCATGTCCTTGATCGCCGGCCGGAGGTCGGCCCACCGGTTGGCCGAGATGATCACGTGCACGCCGTACGCCAGACCCTGGGTGGCCAGCCGCGTGATCGACGTCTCCAGCTCCTCGAAGTCGTCGCGCAGCGCCCGCCAGTTGTCCACGATCAGGAACGCGTCGCCGAACGGGTCCTGCTCCGGCGTGATCTCGCCGCGGCGCTTCCGGTTGCGGAACTCCGTCATCGAGTCGACGCCCAGCGCCCCGAACCGGCCCTCGCGCTCGGTCAGCAGCGTGGTCAGCTCGGCCACGATCCGGCGGGCCTTGTCCGGCTCGCGCCGGGCCACCGCGACCCCGCCGACGTGCGGAAGGTCCGCGAGGCCGGCGAGGGTACCGCCACCGAGGTCGAGGCAGTAGAACTGCGCTTCCTCGGGGGTGTGGGTGAGCGCCATCGACATGATCAGCGTCCGGAGCATGGTCGACTTGCCCGACTGCGGGCCGCCCGCGATGACGCCGTGGCCCTGCGCACCGGAGAAGTCCGCCCACAGGAAGTCGCGCCGCTGCTCGTACGGCCGGTCGACGATGCCCATCGGCACCTGCAGCCTGCCGTTGCCGAAGAACCCGACCGGGGAAAGGCCGCGGTCGTCGGTGGGGTTGAGGTTCGGCAGCATCGTGTCGAGCGAGTTCGGCTCGTTCAACGGCGGCAGCCACACCTCGTGCGCGGGCGGGCCCTGCCCGATCAAGCGGCTGACGATGACGTCCAGCTCGCTGGGCTCGACCGCCTCTTCGGACTCCTGCTGTTTCGGAGCCTCTTCCTCGACGACCGGTTCCGGCTCGGGTTCCTTCGGCAGCTCGACGAAGTCCGGCACGAACAGCTGCGGCCGCTTGTCGGCGCGCACCACGGTCGCGGCCGGACCGGCCGCCTTGATGCCCGCGGGCCGGTACGGGCCCGAGACGTAGGAAGCCTTGAACCGCACCAGGGTCGAGGTGTCGTACTTCAGGTAACCGCCACCGGGGACCGACGGCAGTTCGAACGCGTCCGGCACGCCGATCGCCGCGCGGGATTCCGCCGCGGAGAACGTCTTGAGGCCGATCCGGTAGGACAGGTGCGAGTCGAGACCGCGCAGCTTGCCCTCTTCCAGCCGCTGCGACGCGAGCAGCATGTGCATCTGCAGCGACCGGCCCAGCCGGCCGATGGCGACGAACAGGTCGATGAAGTCCGGCTTCGCCGCCAGCAGCTCGGAGAACTCGTCACAGACGATGAACAGCGCGGGCAGCGGGTCGAGGTCGGCGCCGTTCTCGCGGGCCTTCTCGTATTCCCAGACGTTCTTGAAGTTGCCGCCGTTCTTCAGCGCTTCCTGGCGGCGGTTCATCTCGCCGGCCAGCGCGTCCTTCATGCGGTCGACCAGCGTGACCTCGTCCGCGAGGTTGGTGATGACCGCGGACACGTGCGGGGCCTTGTCCAGACCCAGGAACGTCGCACCGCCCTTGAAGTCGACGAGGACGAAGTTCAGCGTGCTCGACGAGTGCGTGGCCAGCATGCCCAGCACCAGCGTGCGGAGGAACTCCGACTTACCGGAACCGGTCGCGCCGATGCACAGGCCGTGCGGGCCCATGCCCTCCGCCGCGGCTTCCTTGATGTCCAGCTCCACCGGCTGGCCGTACTCGCCGACGCCGAACGGGACGCGGTAGCGGTCGCGGATCGGCCGGGGCCGCCACGCCTGCTGGACGTCGAACGTCATCGGGTCGCCGGGGATGCCGAGCAGCTCCAGCAGAGAGGGGTTGGACAGCAGCGGCTCTTCGTCGCTGACGTCCTGCCCGCCGCCCCCGCCGACGCGGTACGGCGCGAGAAGCCGGGCCAGCGCCTCGACCTCCACCACCGACAGCGAGTCCGGACGGCCGAACCATTCGACCCCGCCCGCGCTGCGCGCGCCGAGCCGCTCCTCCTCGACCACGAGCCGCAGGCCGCGCCGCGCGGCGAGGTTGCCGACCGAATCGGAAAGGTCGACCAGGGTGACGCCGACCAGGCCCTCCTCGAGGATGATCTGCTCCTCGCGGGTGACCTCGGCGTCGTCGATGATGATCACGACGTGCGGCTGGTCCGGAGCGGGCGTCGCGTTGCGGGAGAACCGCTGCCGGTCGCGCAGCTCCTCGTCCAGCCAGTCTTCGATCTGCTTGAGCGAACCGGCCATCATGCGCAGCTGGCCGATGCCGTCCGACAGCGTCGGGTGCTGGGTGTGCGGGAGCCACTTGGCCCACTCCCACTCCTCCTTCGCCCGGCCCGCGGTGGCGACCGCGATCATCACGTCGTCCGGGCTGTGGAAAGCCACCAGCTGGGCCAGCATCGCGCGGGTCAGCGCGCGGGTGCGGTGCCGCTCGCCCTGCATGCTGACCGCCGCGAACCCGCGGAGGGTGATCTGGGTGGGCAGGTCGGGCACGATCGAGTGCGCGCGCACGAACCGGCGCAGCGCGAGGGTGGCGATCGGCTCCAGTTCGTCCACCGGGCCGGTCTGGGGCGGGACCAGCCGGGTGGCGAGGCGGTGCGAGCTGCGGCCGACGCGCAGGTGCAGGAAGTCCTGGTCGTTCTGCCTGCGCTCCCACATCCGGCGGCTCGCCGCGAGCGACCACAGCGACTGCGGGTCCGGGTGCACCCATTCGAGGGCGGCGCGCTGGTCGACCATCGCCTCGCGGGCGCGGTCGCGCATCTGGCCGAGGTACCGCAGGTAGTCCTTGCGGTCCTCGTCCATCTCGGCCTTCTTCTGGCCGCCGCCCTTTCCGCCGCCTCCGGCGAGCATGCCGACGGTGCCCATCAGCATCATGCCGCTCATCATGATCGTGGTCGGGTTTTTCGCGCCGCCCGCCGTGAACATGAAAACCATCATCCCGAGCGACGCGAAGATCATCACGCCCGGAATCGCCTTGGCGACAATGCTTCCCGGGATCGTGCGGGGCACTTCGGGCGGCGGCTCGAGATGCACCTCGCCGCCGGGCGGGCGCGGCGCGGCCAGCCGCGGCGACTTCTTGAACTGCAGCGTGCTCATCTCGAAGGACCCCTCTATTCCTGCTCGACGCCTGCACCCGGGTGCGCGGGACAACCTATCGAACGTCGCCCCGGAAATCCGGCCAACTCCAGGATCGGCATCTCGCACCCCCTCCGCGGGCCCCTGGCGGGGCCCGTCCTCCCAGTGCGCCCGAGTGTAAGGACCACCACCGACAGTAAACGGACCAGGCGGGGGAACCGACTGGTCGGACTGGTCTAAACGGGCCGGTACGGGTATTTTCGCCGACGATTTGCGGACACGCGCTGAAACCTGTCACCAGGTTCGGTATAAGTTCCCCCGGGAGCTGTCTTTCAGAGCGGGGGATCTAGTGGCAACGGGCACGACGGTATTCAGCAGGGTCACGGTGGTCGCACCGACGACACGCATCGACGTCGCGCTTCCGGCCGACGTGGCGGTGGCCGACCTGCTGCCCATGCTTCTGGAGATGGCCAAGGAGGTCACTCCGGACGGCGGGGCCCGGCACGGCGGGTGGGCGCTGGCCAAGCTCGGCGACGCGCCGCTCGACCCGAGCCGGACGCTCGCGTCCCTCGGCGTGGTCGACGGCGAGCTGCTGCAGCTGCGCAAGCGCAACGAGAACCCGCCGCCGCCGATGTACGACGACGTGGTCGACGCCATCGCGGAGTCCGACCCGGACACCTTCCGCCCGTGGACGAAGGAGACCGCGCGCCGCTTCGGCCACGTCGCGGGCGGGCTCGCCCTCTTCTTCTCCGCGCTGGCACTGTTCTTCAGCGGCTCCCTCTACGGCGGTTCCTCGCTCGGCCCGGCGATCGCCGGCGGCCTCGGCGCGATCGCCTGCGTCGCGGTCGGAGCCACGCTCGCCAAGGCCTACCAGGCCGAGGCCACCGGCGTGCTGATCGCCTCCGCGGGCGGCCTCCCGCTGGCGTTCGTGAGCGGGTTCTACATCGTGCCGGGGCTGTCCGTCCGGGCAAACCTTCTGCTCGGCGCGGTGCTGGTGCTGATCGTCTCGGCGGTCTGCATCCTCGTGGTCGGCGCGGGCATCCGGGTGTTCATCGCCACCGCCACCGCCGGCGTGTTCGGCTCGCTCGCCTTCCTCATCGCGACGCTCGTGACCAGCGCCGGCACCGCGGCGGTCGCGGCTGGCACGGTCGCCGTCGCGCTGGGCTGCATCTCCTTCCTGCCGCGCGCCACCATCTGGCTCGCCAAGCTGCCGCTGCCGTACGTGCCGAGCACCGCCGAAGAGCTGAAGGAAGACACCGGCTTCCCGGACTACAAGGCGATCGAGCAGCGCACCGCGGTCGCGCACGACTACATGACCGGCCTGATGATCGGCTGCGGCGCCACCACGGCGGTCGCGGCGGTCCTCGCGGCCACCGCGCCGAACGTCTTCGGCATCATCCTCGGCGTCGTCGCCACGCTGGTCCTGCTGCTGCGCGCCCGTGCCTACGCCAACGGCGCGCAGGCCATCGCGCTGCTCACCACCGGCATGGTCGCCGCGGCGGGCATCCTGCTCGGCTGGCTGTTCTTCTCCGCCACCGCCGAGCAGCGGCTGCTGTACGTCTTCGGCGCGCTGATCCTGATCGCCGCGGCCGCCCTCGTGGTCGGCGTGGTCTTCCCGGACCAGCGTTTCTCGCCGCCGCTGCGGCGCACGGTGGAGATCATCGAGGCGATCTGCATCGCCGTGGTGCTGCCGCTCGCTCTCGGCGTGATGGACCTCTACTCGACGCTGCGCCACCTCAACCTCAAGTGAGCCGCGCGATGGGCTCCCCTCGTTCCTTCCCCCGCAGGCTCGGCCTCCCGGGCCGCGCCGGGGTGGCGCTGTTCGCGGCCGGGCTCGGGCTGCTGTCCCCGTTCGCCGCCGCTCCGGCAGCGGCGCAGACGGCGAACGCGCCCGCGGGCACCTGGGCCACTCCGCCGCCGCTGGGTCCCGGCGACTCGCCGCCCGCCGACAGCCACGGCCCGGACAAGCCGTACAAGAAAAAGAACGACTGCGTGCAGCGCAGTCTCGGGCAGAACGTCGAGATCAACTTCCGCCCGTGGGGCCAGGACTACCTGCAGCTGTCGAAGGCGCAGGAGATCGTCCGCGCGGCGAAGGGATCGGTCGGGGGCGACCAGAAGGTCGCCGTGATCGACACCGGCGTCACGCCGCATCCGTGGTTCCAGGGCCGGGTGGAAAGCGGCGGGGACTACGTGGCGAAGCCGGACAACGGCGCGGCGGACGGCCTGCAGGACTGCGACGGCCACGGCACCGAGGTCGCCGGGATCATCGCGGGCAACCCGCAGGACCCGAAGGTCGGCTTCATCGGCGTGGCCCCGGACGCGCACATCGTGTCCTACCGGCAGTTGAGCGAGAATTACGCCAAGGACGACAGCCCGCAGCAGCCCTCGGCTCCCCCGTCCGGCGGCACCGGCCAGCCGCCCGCGGGCAGCAGCAACAGCGCGCAGCCCCCGGCTGGCAGCAGCAACAGCCAGCTGCCCCCGTCTTCGGGCGGCGGCACCGGCAGCGGTAGCGGCACGGCGCCCCAGCAGGACAACAAGGGCGACAACCGGCAGCTGGCGAAGGAAGGCACCGCGGGCACGCTCAACACGCTCGCGCAGATCATCCGCGGCATCGCCGACCGCGGCGGGATCGGCGTGATCAACATGTCGGTCGACCACTGCCGCGCGGGCACCGCGCCCGGCGACATCCAGGAGGGCGAACGCCTCGTCCAGGCCGCGGTGCACTACGCGGCCGAGCGGGACATCGTGGTCGTCGCGGCGGCGGGCAACGTCTCGGAAAACTGCCCGCAGAACGACCAGGCCGACCCGAACAAGCCGAAGTCGGTCGTCACGCCGCCTTGGTTCTCCGACGACGTGCTGTCCGTCGGCGCCATCCAGGAGGACGGCGGCATCGCGCCGTTCAGCGTGCACGGCCCGTGGGTCGGCGTCGCCGCGCCGGGCACCAAGATCGTGTCGCTCGACCCGGCGGAGCACTCGACCGGACTGGCGAACCTGACCATCGCGAACGGCTCCCCGTCGCCGATCCAGGGCACCAGCTTCGCCGCGCCGTACGTGGCGGGCGTTGCCGCGTTGGTCCGCTCGATGTACCCGCAAATGAACGCGCGCGACGTGGTCAAGCGGCTCAAGGCGACCGCGCAGCATCCGGCCGCTCCGGGCGGGCGGGACAACTTCGTCGGCTACGGCGTGATCGACCCGGTGGCCGCGCTCACCGCGAACCTGCCCGGCGACACCGGAAACCTCGCGCTGCCGAAGCCGGTGGTGCAGGAGGCCAAGCTGCCGCCTGCCGACGGCATCAGCTCGACCCCGATGATCGTCGCGCTCGCGGGCACTGGCGGCGGGGTGGCGGCGCTGCTGATCACACTGTTCGTGGTGCACACGATCCGGCGGAACCGGTCCCGGTCCGGGTCTCCGCCGACTCGATAACTCAGGCACGAAAAGGGCCGCTTCCCGCGATCATCGCGAGGAGCGGCCCTTTTGTTTGTCCAAAGTGGAGAGCGCCCGGTTCCAGGCCCGGAAAAGGCCGCTGGCCGCGGTTGTCGCGGCTAGCGGCCTTCCGGGGTCACTTTCCGGGTTTCGGCGGCTTCCCGTCCTTCTCCGGCCGTCGCGCGGGCGGGTCCTGGCCGATCACCGGCGGAGTCACCTGTGCGGGTTCGCCGAAGATCTCGGACGTCTTCGCCGCCGTGCGCTGCCTCGGCTTGTGCTGCGAGCTTCCGCCGCCACCGCCTCCGCCGCCCATTCCGGCGAAGCCCATCATCGGCATCATCGACGTGCCGGAGCCCTGGTTCGCCGCAGCGGACTGCGGGGCCGGGGCGACCGGCTCGACCGGCGGGATGCCCGCCTGGCCTTGCTCCAGCCGCGGATCGGCGGCGGTTTCCTTGCCGTGGTGGGAAGTCTCCGCGGCGGACGGGCTCACCGAATCGTCCGAAGAGGACGCGGAAGAGGCCACTGTGGACTCTCCGGTCGCCGGACTGGTCGCGGCGCCCGCGGGCCCGTCAGCGTCGTGCAGCCGGAACTGCTCCGCCGGATAGTGGTGCCGCAGCTCGATGCTCGACGGGCTCCCCGCCGGAGCGTCCACCCCGGCGCACAACCGGCCGAACTCGCGCAGCACGTCCTCCGCCGCCTCGTGCAAGGACTTCAGCGACTGCTCGGTGTCCCGCATCTGCGAACGCGCCCGCGAAGCGCCGCCGCTGGGCAGCATCGCCGATTCGGACAGCAGGTCGGCGGCGTCGACCAGCACCTCCTCCGCCGCGCCCGCGATCTTGCGCAGCGATTCGGTGAGCTGGTCGAGCGAACCGGCGAGCGCGTCGAGGGCGTCCTCCGCCCCCTCGCTCGCGGCGCGAATTTCGCCGAGGTAGGCGACAAACGCGTCCGCGTCGGGCCCTGTCCACGACGCATCGATCCGGCCGAGATCCTCCGCGAGGTCCTTGGACACCCTGGCCGCGGTGCGGGCCGCGGCGCGCAGGCTCTCGGCCTCCGCGTCCAGTTCCGCCCAGCGGCCGGTGAGCGGCTGGTAGTAGGCGGCGACCGGATCGGTGACGCCCAGCTCGCGGGCGAGCTCGGTCACGTACGCCAGAGACGGCTCGGTCACGAGATCCTCCCGGCGCGCTCGATCCGCTCGGCCGCGTCGGCGTCCCGCTCGGCGTGGCCGGTGGTGAGCTGCTCCAGCGCCGCGATGACCGACCGCAGCGCGGCCACCCCGGCGGTGAGCTGGCCGCGCAACGCTTGCGACGCCTGTGCGTACGACTCCGGCACGCCCAGCCGCCCAGCCGCCTCGCCGTACGCCTCGGCGGTGGTCGCTCTCGCGCCGACCTCGCCCGCGGCGGTCTCCAGTTCGTCGGCCGCCCGCGCGACTTTCGCCGCGTAGCCGCCGACGACCGCGCCGTCGATCCGCACGGCGCTTGTTCCCGGACTGCTTCCCGGCGCTGCCACGTTCAACCCTCCGCTCACCCGGCTATGTCCGAGTGTGACGGACGGAACCCGCGCTCAGTTCCCCGCGGGTTGCTGCTGTCCGGCCGCCTGCGGCTTGTACGAGCCCGCGTTCGGGTCGATCGGCACCGAATCGAACTGCTTCATGACGTTCTGCACGTTCAGCGACGCCCCGGTCGGCAGCAGCCCGATGATCGATTCCGGAGCGGGAAGCCGGTTGTTGAGCCCCAGCTCGTCCGCGGTCGCGGCGTCCGGGACGCCGTAGCGGATGCCGCGGTCGGAGATCAGCTGGATCGGGCCCTTGTTGAAGGTCGCGCTGGTCTCGGTGGCCGACTGCACCACCGCGCCGTACCCGGTCGGCATGTAGAAGCCGGTGATCGGCACGCCGTTCGGACCGGTGTTGCTGACGCTGATGATCTTCGAGGTGCCGTCGGCGTTCTTCTCCACCGGGATCTGCTTGTTGATGTAGACCGAGGTGTGCGCCTGGCTGTGGTCGGCGTTGAGCGACCAGCCGAGGCACGCCACCGGCGTCTGGACGGCGTCGAGAACGCTCGGGACGATCTGCGGGTAGGTGTCGACCCGCACGTAGCCGGCGTCGCCCGGCTGCAGCACCTTGACGTTGTTGATCTTGTCGAGGCCCAGCGTCGGCGTGGTGGCCGTGCCGCCGCTCTTCGCCGTGCGGACGATGTCCGCGACCGCGGGCGACACCTTCTGGATGCCGTTCTTCGCGATGAGCCAGAACTCCTGCGCGCCGCCGGTCGGCTGGGTCGAGAAGACGTTGCCGACGGTCAGGCCGTCGAAGCTGCTCGACGGCGTGGAACCCTCGTCGGCCACCGGCGGCGGGATCAGCTTGGTGACCTCGGGGATCGCGTTCAGCAAAGCCTGCGACACCTTGCGCGACTTCGTCGGCAGATGCAGCGCGGACCGCACCGGGTCGTTGGAGCCGGACGGCACCTCGGCACGCACGGTGTTCGCGTTCGACCGGTAGATGAGGTAGGTCTTGCCGTTCCCGGCGTCGCCGAGCAGCGCCTGGTTCTGCTGCAGTTCGCTGCCCAGCTTGTCGATGCCGGCGATCACGTCGGTGTTGGTCTTGTTGACCGAATCCGGCTGCGGCAGCGACTGGTCGAGCACGACCTCGTCGCAGACCGCCCAATTGGGGGTAATCCGCTGGTCCGCCGACGGCAGCAGCTGCGGCCCGTCCGGAATGCCGGTGAGCTTCTCGCGCGGCATGTTCTTCAACTGTTCATCAGAGACGACAGTCGGGTTCTTCACATCGGCCGCCTGCTGCTGGCCGCCCTGGCCGCCGCCCGGCTGTCCCTGGCTGCTCTGCTGCTTCTGCGCCATGAGGATCAGCCGCGCCGACGCGAGGTTGAAGGTAGGAATCAGTCGCGACGGGTTTCCCGTGACGACATACACGGTGCCGGACTGCTCGCCGATCACGATGTTGTCCGACTGCGGCACCGCGGGCGCGGGGCTCAACAGGCCCCACAGCACGAAAACGACGGCGCCCAGCACGCCGAGGATGACGCCGACCGCGGTGGCGCGCCCGTGCGAGCGCATCGGGTCGTGCAACATCACCGCATCACGGCGGACCAGCGCGGACTGCATCCTGCGCAGGACGAACTTGTATGCCTGAACCTGAGACTTAGTCGTGGGTGTTGATGGCATTCTCGACCTACAGTCCTCCCCGTCGCGGTACGGTTCCGCAGGATAGCCGTACGGGGACCGTCTGGTGTGGGGTTTCTACCAACTCCGGTTAGGGTCAGGCATCCCGGGACCGGCTTTCCGGGTACGCAGCACTCACGAGGGGAAGAGAACGCGCGGATGTCCGTCAGCACGCCTCCACGTCCGCCTGGTCCGCAGGGACCGCCACCGCCGCCCGGGGGACGTCCCCCGGGTCCGCCGCAGCGGCCCGGCAGAACCGGCGGACCCGGTGCGGCTCCCGGCGGCCCCGGAATGCCCCCTCGCACTCCCGCTCCCGGCGGTCCCGGTGGTCCCGGCGGACCTGGCGGCCCCGGACGGCCCGGCGGACCGGTCACTCCCGGACCCGGCGTTCCCAAGCCCGGCGCGCCCGGACCCAAGCCTGGCGGTCCCGCTGGACCCGGCGGCCCGGGCGGGCCCAAGCCTGGTCCTGGTGGTCCCAAGCCCGGCGGTCCCGCGGGTCCTGGCGGACCGGGCGGTCCCGGTGGCCCAGGCGGACCTGGCGGTCCCACCGGCCCGCGTACTGGACGTCCTGGCGGCGGCGGGCCCGGCGGTCCGCGCCCGGGCGGTCCCGGCGGCAACGGTCCCGGCGGACCTGGTGGCCCCGGAGGACCCGGCGGCGGCGGCCCCGGTGGTCCGGGCGGCCCTGGCGGCGGCGGTCCCGGCGGTCCGGGCGGTCCCGGCGGCGGCGGACCTGGTGGTCCCGGCGGCCCTGGCGGCCCGAGCGGCGGCGGCCCGGAAAGCAGCGAACCCGCACCGACCGGCGGCGGCACCGCGACCGCGCTCCGGATGACTCCGCCCTCGCGGCGGCGCTCGGGCGGCATTTCGCTCGGCCCGCTGCCGGTGGTCAACCTCGTCGTGCTGGAAGTCGGCGTCGCGATCGGGCTCGTGCTGCTCGCGATCAACATGCAGCTCAAGTACGTCGCGATCGGCGTCGCGGCGCTCGGCCTGATCTTCGCGTTCCTGCGCGTCGGCGGGCGCTGGTTCACCCAGTGGCTCGCGCTGACGCTGCGGTACCGGTTCCGCTCGCACGGCCGGGTGGCGACCCCTCCGCCGCCGACCAGCATCGAGGAACTCGCCGAGGAAAGCGCCGTCACCGGCCCGGAGGACGCGCGGGTCAGCCTGCTGCGGCTGGCCGTGCCGGACCTCGTGGTGGCGCACGCCGTCGACCACGAACGGCAGGAAGTCGGCATCGCCTGGAACGACGGCACCTGGACCGCGGTCCTGCTCGTCGAGCCGATGCCGGCGATGATCTCCCAGGCCGGCGGCGCGCCCAGCCTTCCGCTGTCCGCGCTCGCGCCGTGCCTGGAAGACCGCGGCGTGCTGCTGGATTCCATCCAGATGATCTGGCACAGCTACCCGGGTTCGGCCGCGATGCCCGCGGACGCCCCGGCGCTCAGCTCCTATCTCGAGGTGCTCGGCCCGCTGCCCGCGGCCGCCCGGCGGACGACGTGGATCGCGGTCCGGCTCGACCCGCGGCGCTGCCCGGAGGCGATCCGGGAACGCGGCGGCGGCGTCGTCGGCGCGCACCGCGCGATGATCGGCGCCCTGTCGCGGGTGCGGAACGCGCTGGAATCCCAGGGCGTGCCGACCCGGCCGCTCGACCCGGACGAGTTGTTGCGCGCCAGCATTTCCGCGGCCGAACTCACCGCGGTCGCGGGTTCGAACGAGAAGGTCAGCCTGCAGGAGAGCTGGACCGGCGTCACCGCGGCCGGCATCGGGCACTCCAGCTACGCGATCACCGGCTGGCCCAAGGGCAAGATCAGCGGCAGCCTCAACGGGCTCACCAGCGTGCGCGCGCTGTCCGCGACGGTCGCCATGGCGATCTCGCCGTCCGCCGACGAGGGCCGCATCGGCCTGCGCGGCGTGGTGCGGCTCAGCGCCCGCAACCCGCGTGAGCTGGACGCGGCCGACCAGCGGCTGCAGAGCATCGCGGAGCGGCTGGACGTCGACCTGACCCCGCTGAAGGGCATGCAGATCTCGGCGTTCTCCGCGACGCTGCCGATCGGAGGGACGGCATGAGTAGCGGCATGAGTGCCCGAGTTCGCGACGCAGGGCAGAACGCGGGCGTCGCCCCGGAGTTCACGGTCGATCCGGCGATGCTCGACGCGATCAGCCCGTCCGGCGACCGCGGCGGCGTCGTCCTCGGCTCCGGCCTCAAGGGCGAACCGTTGACGGTGTCGGCACTGCGCTCGCAGCCGACCCGCATCGTGCTCGTCGGCGGCCTCTACCTGGCCCGCCAGGTCGCGATGCGCGCCTTGGCGACGGGTGCCTGGGTGGTCGTGGCCACCGGACGTCCCGCGGCGTGGCAGGTGCTGCAGCAGGCCGCCGGAAGCCGGGACGGACGTCCGTCGCCGCTGGTGCAGATCCGCCGGCTCTCCCCGGTCGAGCTGCCGCGCCCGTCCGAGGACGCCCCGCTGCTCGTGGTCACCGACGGCGGCCCGACCCCGCAGGACCTGTTCCCGCCCCGGTCGCCGTGGCAGACCACGGTGTACGTGCTGCCGTACCTGCACCCGCAGGCAGGCACCACGGCCAACGCGGCGGACCTCGTTCTGATGCAGCGACTGCCCGCCGGGCAGGCTGAATTGGCCGCCCGCATCTGGCGCCTGCCGCCGCAGATGATGCGACAGCTGACCACACTGAAGGACGACCAGGTCGTCGCGCTGGGCACGAACCTGTGGCGTCCGCTGCGGCTGGTCACGACGCAGAAGGAACAGCAGCTGCTCGGCCCGGTCCGCCGGGGCGACTGAGCACCGCCAGAACAGCGAAAGGCCTCCTTGCCGGAATCCCGGCGAGGAGGCCTTTTCACATTTTGCGGTGTTCGGCCTCGGTCAAGACCTTCACGTTCGGCGGGAGGTCGATGGCGCTGGCCCATTCCGCCAGCCGCTCAGCCACCGCCTGATACGGCAACGTTCCCGTCGCGGTCGCGATCACCAGGTCGTACGCATCGTCCTCCGGCGCGTCCAGGTCGTAGCCGTTGAGCCCGTAGAAGACGTACACCGACATCCAGCCAAGGCGCTTGTTGCCGTCGATCAGCGGGTGGTTGCGAACGATGGATTCCAGCAGCACCGCGGCTTTCTCGTGCAGGTCCGGATAAGCGTCCTGCCCCATCAGCGAGGACTGCGGCCGGTGCGCCGCCGCGTCGAGCAAGCCCAGATCGCGCACCCGGGGCACGCCGAGATCCGCCGACAGCGTGAGCAGATCGTCGAGCGTCAGGTAGTCGATCACTGCGCCAGGCGATCGAGCAGGGAGGCGTAGCGGGCGCGGCCTTCGCTGGAAAGGTCGCGAACCCGGTCGTCCCGGACCCGGCGGGCCGCGGCGTCCGCGATCGCCCGCACCACCGCTTCGTGCTTGCTCACGCCGTCGGTCTCGGCAAGCAACGCGAGCGCACGCTCCATCTCGTCGTTCAACCGCAAAGTCATCGCCATGAGGTTGATGATACCACTCTGGTATCATCAGGGACCTGCTCTTTTACCGCCTGCCCGGCCTAAAGCTCGGTCGACGACCGCACATTCCGCGTCTGCTCCGCGCGCGCGGCCAGCAGCTCGTCCGGCGGGTAATCCACCGCCGTCAACGTCAATCCGTGTGCCGGAGCGACCGCGCTGTCCCGCGTCCCGCTCGCCAGAACCTCGCCCGGCCACCCGGTTCCGCGCCGCCCGTCCCCCACGAGCAGCAACACCCCGACCAGGCTGCGGACCATCGAATGGCAGAACGCGTCCGCGCTGACCCGGACTTCCAGCAGATGCTCGTCGATCCGCGTCCACTCCAGCCGCTGCAGCTCGCGGATCGTCGTGCCGCCCTCGCGCTGTTTGCAGTACGCCGCGAAGTCCTGCAGTCCCAGCAATTCCGCAGCGGCAGCGTTCATCCGCTCTGTCGACAGTGGACGACCCCAAGCCAGGGTGTCGTTGCGGCGCAAGGGATCGACGCCCCACGGGGCATCTGAGACGCGATAGCGGTAGTGCCTGCGGATGGCCGAGAACCGGGCGTCAAAACCGTCCGGGGCCACGCGGGCGTCCAGAACCCGCGCGTCGGCGGGCAAAAGCTTGTTCCAGCGGCCGCGCATCCGCGTCAGATCCGGGATTCCCTTTTCGTCCACGGGAATCCGGCCCGGCGCACCAGGCGCGAACGGGACGACGTCGACATGCACGACCTGCCCCGTCGCATGCACCCCGGCGTCCGTACGGCCAGCGACGACCACGGACTTCGGCACCGACTCCCCCGGCGGCTGACGCTGCAGCGCCTGCTCCAGTTCGGCCTGCACGGTGCGGCGGCCGGGCTGGCGGGCCCAGCCGGAGAAATCCGTGCCGTCGTAACTCACGTCCAAACGCAGACGAACGAGCCCGCCCTCCCCGTGGGGAGCGGCGGGCTCGTCCGATGTAGACAGTGCCGGCAGGACTCAGTCCTTCTTGGCGTCCGCGTCGCCCGAGGCAGCAGCCTCGTCCGCGGCGGGAGCCTCTTCGGCAGCCGGGACCTCTTCGGTCGCGGCGGGAGCCTCAGCGGCTTCCTCGACGACCGGAGCGGCGGCGACCTCGTCCTTGGCGAACTTGGTGCCGCGGGCCCGCTCGGCCTCAGAGGTCACGGTCTTCTCCGCGACCAGTTCGATGACGGCCATGGCGGCGTTGTCGCCCTTGCGCGGCATCGTCTTGGTGATGCGGGTGTAACCGCCGGCGCGCTCAGCGAAGTGCGGGCCGATCTCGGCGAACAGCTTGTGCACGACGTCCTTGTCCCGGACGACCTTCTGCACCAGGCGACGGTTGTGCAGGTCGCCCCGCTTCGCCTTGGTGATCAGCTTCTCGGCCAGCGGGCGGACCCGCTTGGCCTTGGCCTCGGTCGTCGTGATCTTGCCGTGCTCGAACAGCTGAGTGGCCAGGTTGGCCAGGATCAGCCGCTCGTGCGCGGCAGACCCGCCGAGCCGGGCTCCCTTGGTAGGGGTGGGCATGACTTTCTCCTAGTTCAGCTCACAGCGTCCGGGCACGAGGCCTCAGAGCTGCTCGGTCTCTGCGTAGTCCTGGCCATCGTCGTGGCCGTCGTCCGAAATCCCGCCGCCGATGCCGGCGACCCCTTCCGACCAGCCTTCGCCGTCGTAGCTGGTGGCAGCCGCGGACGGGTCGAACCCGGGCGGGCTGTCCTTCAGCGCGAGGCCGAGGCCGACGAGCTTCAGCTTGACCTCGTCGATCGACTTGGCGCCGAAGTTCCGGATGTCGAGAAGGTCCGCCTCGCTGCGCGAGACCAGCTCGCCAACGGTGTGGATGCCTTCGCGCTTCAGGCAGTTGTACGACCGGACGGTGAGGTCCAGGTCCTCGATCGGCATCGCGTAGGCGGCGATGGTGTCCGCCTCCTGCGGCGACGGGCCGATCTCGATGCCCTCGGCGTCGACGTTCAGCTCGCGAGCGAGACCGAACAGCTCCACCAGCGTCTTGCCCGCCGAGGCCACCGCGTCGCGCGCGGTGATCGACGGCTTGGTCTCGACGTCCAGGATCAGCTTGTCGAAGTCGGTGCGCTGCTCGACACGGGTGGCCTCGACCTTGTAGGTCACCTTCAGCACCGGCGAGTAGATCGAGTCGACCGGGATCCGGCCGATCTCCGCGCCCGCCTGCTTGTTCTGCAGGGCCGGAACGTAACCGCGGCCGCGCTCGACGACGAGCTCGATCTCGAGCTTGCCCTTGCCGTTCAGCGACGCGATGTGCAGATCCGGGTTGTGCACGGTGACGCCCGCGGGCGGCACGATGTCGGCAGCCGTGACCTCACCCGGGCCCTGCTTGCGCAGGTACATGGTGACCGGCTCGTCCTCTTCCGAGGACACGACCAGTTCCTTCAGGTTCAGGATGATGTCGGTGACGTCTTCCTTCACCCCGGGAACGGTGGTGAATTCGTGCAGCACGCCGTCGATGCGGATGCTCGTCACGGCCGCGCCCGGGATGGACGACAGCAGCGTGCGCCGCAGCGAGTTGCCGAGCGTGTAGCCGAAGCCGGGCTCCAGCGGTTCGATGGTGAACCGGGAGCGGGTCTCGTTGACCGTCTCTTCGCCGAGAGCCGGCCGCTGGGAA
>NZ_JBSFNS010000032.1:0-86937 GCF_053587275.1 Amycolatopsis sp. NPDC003676 | reverse complement strand
ACGCCGTCGGCGCGGATTGGGTGCATCTGACGCACCGAACGCCACATTGGGTGCATCGCACGCACCCAATGCCACATTGGGGCGCTAGCCCCACCCACCGACCGCCGCCGACACACCCAACGATCGAGGCACCCAGCCCCTCCCCCGCACCCCGATATGAAGCGTCCCTGCACAATCAAGCTTCGGGGTGCCCCACGCACGCCAGGGCGCAATGTCGCCGCCAGGCGACGAGCCGAAAGACTCACCGCCGACGAAACGCCTCCTCAATAACCCCCCACCGCTGCAAGTTATGCCGAGCATCAGCCAACGCGTCATGCTGATCCCCAGGCGCAGCAGGCAACTTAGGCTTCCCCGCATCCTCCCACCGCTGCCGCAAATCCCGGGTGAACCGAGGCAACTGCCGAGGCAACGCAGGCATCGGCCCCCACAACTGCGCCAACGCCACATGGTCATAAGCGGCGAACCAAGCCCAAAGCTCGATCCCCCCAGGCGGCTTCCCGAAGAACTCCAGCAGATCCGCCCGAATCCGCTCGCGACTCCGCCAAGCCGGATCCGCCGGCGAGGGCAGCTTGGGCAGCACATTCTCCCGCACCCAAGCCCCGGCCCTGCCAGGGTCGAAATCAGTGGACACGGCATAGAACTCGCGTCCGCGCTCGTCAACGACACCGATCGACACCAGGTCAATCGTCACGCCGTCCTCAATAAACTCGGTGTCGTAGAAAAAACGCACCGGGGAACTCTAGTGGGGCGCTACCCGGCCTTCGTCTCCGGCACCCGATCGGCGTCAAGACCACTCGGCTGAGGCGGCACCGCGGGCTTGACACCGGCGGCCTCGGCCGCCAGCAGTTCCTTGGCCTTCGCCGCGTAAATGTCCACGTACTCCTGGCCGGACAGCTCCATCAGCGCGTACATGATCTCGTCGGTGATCGACCGTTCGATGAACCGGTCGCCCGACAGCCCCTCGTAGCGGGAGAAGTCGAGCGGCTTGCCGAAGCGGATCTCGAGCCGCCGCGGCCACCACATCTTGGAGCCGATCGGGTTGACCTTGTCCGTGCCGACCATCGCCACCGGGACCACCACGCCGCGCGATTCGAGCGCGATCCGGGCGACGCCGGTCTTGCCCTTGTACAGCCGGCCGTCCGGGGAGCGGGTGCCCTCGGGGTAGATGCCGAGCAGGTGCCCGTCCTTGACCAGCCGGATCGCGGTGTCGAGCGCGGCCTGCGCGGCGTTGCCGCCGGAGCGGTCGATGGGGAACTGGCCGACGCCGGTGAAGAACCACTTCTTGAGCAGGCCCTTGAACCCGGGCTCGGTGAAGTACTCCGACTTCGCCGGGAAGGTGACCTTGCGCTTGACCCGCAGCGGCATGAAGAACGAATCCGCGACCGCGAGGTGGTTCCCGGCGAGGATGGCGCCACCCGTCTCGGGGATGTTTTCGGCGCCGACGACCTTGGTGGGCCACAGCGTCTTCAGCAGCGGCCCGATGAAAACCCACTTCATCAGCAAGTACAGCACCGGGTTCCAGTCCTTTCCTGCCCGCGCGGGCCCCGGCAGGTCAGGGTACGGAACAAGCACCGGCCCGCACAACGCGCCAGCGGGCGGTCACCCGGGGGCAGCGACCGATCTCACAGCGGGACCGGAAGGATCCTCGCTTCCGGAGTGGGCCCCACAACCCGGCTTCGGCGTGAGAGCATGGGAAGACTCCACCGCTTCGATTCGGAAGGGCGTTCGTGATGGGCGTGCTCGCCGGCGCGGAACCGTTCTCCCACCCGGGTACCTCCGGGGCCGGCTTCCTGCTCTGCCACGGATTCACCGCGACGCCCGACGGCATGCGCGCCTGGGGCGAGCACTTGGCCGCCGAGGGCTTCGCGGTGCGCTGCCCGCTGCTGCCCGGCCACGGCACGCACTGGCGCGACCTCAACCGGACAACCTGGCAGGACTGGTACGCCACCGTCCGCGAGGCGCTGCTGGCGCTGCGCGCGGAATGCGACCAGGTGTTCGTCGGCGGGATGTCGATGGGCGGGACGCTCGCCCTTCGCCTCGCCGAGGAATTCGGCGCGGACATCTCCGGCATCGTGCTGGTCAACCCGTCGGTCACGCGGCTGAGCCTGGACGCCAAGGTGCTGCCGCTGCTGTCGCGGGTGGTCCCGTCGATCCGCGCGATCGGCAACGACATCGCGAAGCCCGGCGAGGTCGAGCTGGCCTACCCGCGCACGCCGGTGCGGGCCGCGGCGAGCCTCGCCCGGCTGTGGAAGATCGTGCGCGCCGACCTGGCGAAGGTGACGCAGCCGGTGCTGCTGCTGCACTCGCGGGTCGACCACGTCGTCGAACCCGAGAACTCGCAGATCGTTCTGGACGGCATCTCGAGCACGGACGTGACCGAGGTGGTGCTGGAGAACAGCTTCCACGTCGCGACGCAGGACCACGACGCGGAACTGATCTTCAGCCGCAGTGTCGACTTCGCCCGGCAACCGCGGGCGGGACAGGTGGGTGCCGGATGAACCGGGGGAAAGGCGCGGACGGACCCGAGGACGTCGACGCCACGTTCGCCGAGATCGTGGCCGACCTGCGGGCCGAGGGCGTGGGCGTGTTCCTGGACGAGGACCCGTTCTCCAGCGCCGGCCCCGCGTCCGCCGAACCCGAGGCGTCCGCCGGAGCCGAACCCGAAACGGGCAAGGCCAAGCCGAAGCCCACCGCGGACCCGCCCGCTCCGCCCGCGCCCGCGTCGTCGTCGGACGGCTGGCGCACCGGCGGCAGCGACTGGGACACCACCATGTTCTCCGGCGACCCGGCCGAGGACGACGAGCACTACGTGCCGCCGGAGCCGCCGCCGCTGCCGCGCTGGCGCAAGGGCGCGTTCATCGTGCTGCTGTTCTTCGTCGTCGGGCTCCTGCTGCTGATCGTGCCGAACCTGATCGGGGTCGGGCCCGCGCTCGCCACGCCGCTCGGCATCCTCTCGCTCGCCACCGGCATCGCGCTGCTCCTGCTGCGCGTGCGCCAGGGCCCGCCGCCCGGCGCGGACCCCAGCAACGGCGCCCAGGTCTGACCGGACGGGCATGCGGATCGACTTCCAGGCGTCGCGGCGTTCCACGGTCGGCGCGGAATGGGAACTCGCGCTGGTGGACCGGCGCAGCGGCGAACTGCGGTCGGTCGCGGAGGAACTGCTCGCCGCGGTCTGCCCGGAGGGGGAGGCCGAGCATCCCCGGATCAAACAGGAGCTGCTGCTCAACACGATCGAGGTGGTCAGCGGCGTCTGCCGCACGGTCGGCGAGGTGAAAAAGGACCTCGACGAGGCGCTGGACGAGGTGCACCGGGTCGCCGACCCGCTGGGCGTCGAGCTGTTCTCCGCCGGATCGCACCCGTTTTCCTCGTGGTACCGGCAGAAGGTGACCGACAAGGAGCGCTACGCCAAGCTCATCGACCGCACCCAGTGGTGGGGCAGGCAGATGCTGATCTACGGCGTGCACGTCCACGTCGGGCTCGACCACCGGGACAAGGTGCTGCCGGTGCTCGACGGGCTCCTGCGCTACGCGCCGCACCTGCAGGCGCTGTCCGCGTCGTCGCCGTACTGGTCCGGAGAGGACACCGGGTACGCCTCGAACCGGGCGCTGATGTTCCAGCAGCTGCCGACCGCCGGGCTGCCGTTCCAGTTCCGCGAATGGGCGGAGCTGGAGGGCTACGTCGAGGACATGTTCACCACCGGCGTGATCGACCACTTTTCCGAGATCCGCTGGGACATCCGCCCGGCCCCGCACTTCGGCACCATCGAGATGCGCGTGTGCGACGGACTGCCGACGCTGCAGGAGGTCGGCGCGATTTCGGCGCTCACCCAGTGCCTGGTGGACGACTTCAGCGCCCGCCTCGACAAGGGCGAAACGCTGCCGGTGCTGCCGCCGTGGCACGTGCAGGAGAACAAGTGGCGCGCCGCGCGCTACGGCCTCGACGCGATCGTCATCCTCGACGCCGCCGGCCGCGAACGCCTCGTCACCGAAGATCTCGCCGAGCTGCTGGACCGGCTGGAACCGGTCGCGCGGCGGCTGGACTGCGTCCGCGAGCTGCGCGATGTCGAGAACATTCTCCGGGTGGGCGCGAGCTATCAGCGGCAGCGGGCGGTCGCGAAGCAGTACAACGGATCTTTGAAGGCCGTGGTCGCCGCGCTGGTCACCGAGATGCGCGACGGCGTTCCGCACGCTTAGCTGGTCTGGGAGGCAGCGATGTCGCATACGTTCAGCACGCTCGTCGAGCTCAACGGCAAGACCGCCACCGGTTTCCGCGTCCCGGCCGAGGTCGTCGAGGCGCTCGGCCAGGGACGGCGGCCGAAGGTGCGGGTGAGGATCGGCCCGCACGCCTACCGCAGCACGGTCGCGGTCTACTCCGGCGAGTTCATGCTGCCGCTCAGCGCGGCGAACCGGGAGGCGGCGGGGGTCGCGGCCGGGGAGACGGTCGAGGTCACGCTCGAAGCCGATCTCGCCGAGCGGACGGTCGAGATGCCGGACGATCTCGCTGCCGCACTGGCTGACCGGAAGGGCGCGCGGGCCGCGTTCGACAAGCTTTCCTTTACCGCCCAACGGGAACGCGCCGAAGCTGTTACTTCCGCCAAGCGCGCGGAGACCCGGGAGCGGCGGATCGCGAAGATCGTCGCGGAGCTTGCCGGGGACGGGCTTCCCTAGCCCACCGTTACCCCTGGCTTGCCGAAGCCGCCGAGCACGGTGTCGACGACGCGGGTCGCCAGCGTGTCCGGATCGGCGGAGTCTTGGTCCTGCGCTGCTTCGTGGATGAGCGCGCAGTACACGCGGCGTGCCCAGACCAGGTCGACGCCGGGCCGCAGTGTGCCGGTTTCCTCCAGGCGCTGGAAGAAGACGTCGCACTGGGCGACGACGTCCGGGGTCAGGACGCCTTCTTCCTGCGGGTGCGCGTTCATCGCGAACCCCCACCGGAGCTTGACGCTCAGCACCTTCGCGGTCACCTGGTAAAGCGCGACCAGCGGCGGCGTGACGTCCGGCCGGACGCTGGCGAGCGCGTCGTGGAACTGCTGCGTCGCCCAGAGAGTCATCGCGTCCACCAGCGCGTCGCGGCTGGCGAACCGGCGGTGCACCGTCGTCCGCGAGACGCCCGCCGCCTCCGCGATCTGCTCCATCGTCGCCGCCGGGTTGTCGCTGAGCACCCGTTCGGCGGCCTCCAGGATCGCCTGGGCCGTCCGTTCCGAGTCCGCGCGCAGGGCCCGTTTCTCCATGCTCACCAGTTTACGCCATGGTTGCCACTCTCATCATAGTTGCGACACTTGTGTTGCAACTGCTAGCTTAGATGCATCGGACCTGACACGCCTTTGGGGGCTTTCGAATGGACATGCAGTTGACCGGCAAGACCGCAGTGGTCACCGGAGCGAGCCGAGGAATCGGCCTGGCCACGGTTTCCGCGCTGATCGGCGAAGGAATGCGAGTGGTGGCCGCGGCCCGGACGATCACGCCGGAACTGAAGGAAACCGGCGCGGTGCCGATGTCCGTGGACCTGTCCACTCCAGACGGCCCCGGACGGCTGATCGACCAGGCCGTGGCTGAGCTAGGCGGATTGGACGTCCTGGTGAACAACGTCGGCGGCGGCGACAGCAGCGAGGGCCAAGCTGGCGGTTTCTTGTCTCTCACCGATCAACAGTGGACAGACATGGTGGAGCTGAATTTCCTTGCCGCGGTACGGGCTTCTCGCGCTGCCCTGCCGCACCTGATCGAACGGCGGGGCGCGATCGTCACGGTGTCCTCGAACGGTGCGCGGATCCCGCATTCGGGCCCGATCGCTTACACCACCGCGAAAGCCGCGCTGACGGCGTTCGGGAAGGCACTGTCGGAGGAGTTCGGACCACAGGGCGTACGGGTAAATACGGTCTCCCCCGGGCCGGTTCGTACCGCACTGTGGGAAGGCCCAGACAGCTACGGCGCCGAGCTGGCTTCGTCGATGGGGCTGTCGCATGGGGATTTGCTGGCCGCGGTTCCGGCCGGTGCAGGGATGCTGACGGGCCGGTTTGTCGAACCGGAGGAGGTGGCCACGCTGATCACGTATCTCGCATCGCCGCTGGCCGCGAGCATCACCGGGACGGACCATCTTGTCGATGCGGGGGCGGTGAAGACTGTGTGACGGCTGATCGCCTAGGCCGGTTGCTCCACGCCGACCTGGGCTGGGTGAGGCGGGCGTGGGCTCGGCTCGGTGAGGCACCGCACGCTCCGCGGGCAAGAGGTGAAGCGGCAAGATCGCGCGGCTTGCCTGGTCGGTCTAACTCCGGCAGCGAGGTTTTGTCCCGCGCACCCGCGCACCCGCGCACCCGCGCACCCGCGCACCCGCGCACCGAGGCCGCCTACCCCACCGCGCAACTCGCGGTCACCGCCGCCCACGAAATTCTCGCCCGGTAGCGGCGAAACCGCGACTGCCCAACCCCAGTAAGGAGATTCCCGGCCACCTACACCCCGACGGCGCGCCAAGACCGTGACGAGCGCCTAGCTGCTGAGCTCCCGCAACAAGGTTCCCGGCCCGAGCACCCGCGCGCCGAGATCGCCGACCCGGCCGCGCAGTTCGCGGTCGGCCGTCACGACCACGACGTGATCCTCCAGACGTTGCCGGGCGGCGGCAGTCACCTCGACGATCTTCGAATCGCCGTCGGTGTCCGCCGAGACGACCTCGACGCCCGGGATCGGCTCCACTCCCCTGGCCTTGCCCTCGACCACCAGCACCACCCGGGGCCACCAGGACCACGCCGGGCCCGCGCCGATGCCGGCCACGTCGTCGCGCAGTCCGCGTTCGGCCGGGCCGGTCAGCTGGTCGCGGAGCCGTTCCGCGGCGCCGCGGCGGTCGCGCCACCAGCCGTCCGGACGGGAGCCCATCACGTTCGCCGCGTCGACCACCAGGACCAGTTCCCGGCCCAGTTGCTCGCGCAGCACCGGCCAGGCGGCGGCGAAATCACGGTGAAGGTCGAGCGCGGCCACCTCGTCCGGCGGGACCCAGCGCATCTCGGCGCTTTCCTCGTTCGCGACCTGCGCTTGCAACGCACTGTCGGCCAGCCCGAGCACGGTCGTGTACTGCCACTCGCCGTGGTCCAGCACCGACGCCGACATCGCGCGAAACGCCGACGCCGGAATGGCGGCTTCTTCCCACGCTTCCCGAGCAGCGGCCTCGTGCACGGTCTCGCCGACTTCGAGCGCACCGCCGGGCAAGGCCCACGTGCCGCCGTTGTGCACCCACCACGCACGACGCTGCAGCAACACGCCCCGCCGGGGATCGCACAACAACAACCCGGCCGCGCCGAACGCGCCCCAGTGCTGCCTGCCGCAAGAACACCGCACAAAGCGGTTGGCGGTCATCGGCGTCACCCGGCCCAGCCTTCCACAGAACCGCGCGAGTGCCTATGCCGGTCAAAACCCGAAGATCGCTCCGGCGACAGCGGCAGGTTACGAACCTCGTGCGCGGCGAATCCAGGGCGAACCGGAATCAGCAGCCACCACACGCCCAACGCGAACGCCCGGCGGGATCGCGCACCGCCGGTGCGACGCTCCCCGCCAACGGGAACCAGCAAACCCGGCGACACAGCCATCACCAACGCCGCCCACCTGCTACCACTCCGGCAAGAACAGCAGCCCACCAACCGGCCCAGCGAAAACCGGAATCAACAGCCACAACGCGGCCACCGCCAACGCCCAGCCACAACCGCCCGACGGGAGTCGCGCACCGCCGGTGCGACGCCCCCTGCCAACGGGAACCAGCAAACCCGGCAACACAGCCATCACCAACGCCGCCCACCACTCCGGCAAGAACAGCAGCCCAGCGAGAGCAAGAACCGGAATCAGCGCCAGCAAGCCCTACAACGTGTCCATCGCCAACGCAGCCGCCCCCACGATCGCCGTGTCGTCCCCCAGGTGCGCAGTCCGGATCCGAGCCAGCGGGCGGTGCCGCGCACCCGTAATCGCCCCGGAGTAATGCTCCCGGGCCTCGTCCAGAAACAACGGCGCGGACTCCGAAACCCCGCCCCCGATGACGATGATCTCCGGGTCGAAGACGTCCGCCACCAAAGCGAGTCCCTCGCCTAGCCACTTGGCCAGCTCCGCCATGGCGCGCAAGGCGATCGGGTCGCCGTCGCGGGCCGCGCGGGCTACTCGGCGGCCGGTGACTGAGCCGGGGTCTCCGGCAATTTCTCGGGACAGCACGGTGGAACGGCCGGGATACCGGGCGAGCAGTTCCACGGCGGTCGCGGCCAGCGCGGTTCCGCTGCAGTAGCGCTCCCAGCAGCCGTACTTTCCGCACGGGCAGGCGCGGCCGTCGCGCACCACGGTGAGGTGGCCGAGTTCAGGGGCCACTCCGTGTGCGCCGCGGTAGATCTCGCCGTCCAGCAGCAAGCCCGCGCCGATTCCGGTGCCCAGGGCGACCAAAGCCGCAACCCCGGCCCCGCGGGCGGCGCCGAAGCGGTGTTCGGCGACTACCGCGGAGTTGACGTCATGCTCCAGGGTCACCGACAGGCCGACGCGTTTCGCGATCCGGTCCGCCACCGGGGCGTTGCGCCAGGCCAGGTGCGGCGCGAACATCACCGAGCGCCGGTCGCGGGTCACGAAACCGGCGACCGCCAGGCCGACCGCGGCGACGTCGTGGCGGTTGCGCAGGCTTTCGACGACCCCGGCGATGGCGTCTTCGAGCGCGTTCTCCTCGCTCGGCGTCCCGACGCGCGCCGTGTCGAGAAGCGAGCCGCGCTCGTCCACGACGCCGGCTCGCACGCTGGTGCCGCCGACGTCCACCCCTACGGTCAGCAATCAGTTCTCCCGATCCGGCTGCCAGTCCGCGCGCTTGCGGACGACGATGTGCTGGACCCGCGACGACGATTCCGAAGACGACGCTGCCGCGGTCGCGGGCGGATGCGCGGCGGGCCGGAACCCGGGCATGTGCACGCCCTCGTCCGGCTCCCAGCGGTCCGCGAGCACCGCCCGCAGCAGCGCGACGAGCTGAGCGGCCTGTTCGAGGACCCTGGCCACGAACTCCGGCCGCTCGCCGCGCACGACGGCGACGATCGCACACAGCGGGCACCATCCGCATCCCGAAGTGCTGTCCTCCACACCGGTGCCACCCTCGGCGCCGGGTTCCTCCGGGGCGCCGTGCCCGGCGGCCATCACACCTTCGAGCCACGGCGCGGCGCGTTCGATCACCATCTCGACCAGCAGCCGGATCTCCCCGGCCAGCTTCAGGCCGTCCGCGTAAGACCCCTCGTGTTCTTCGCTCACCCGGATCCCCGGTTCCCGGCCAGGCTGACCACCAGGCCGTCGGCGTCGGATTCCGCGCCGGTGATCCGGCACGGGCGCAGCGTCTCGGGCAGGGCGACCAGCCGGCGGAACCCGTCCACGGTGATCGCCAGGTCGTCGTCCACGCGGGCGAGGTCGACTGCCGAATCCCGGTCCAGCGGGAGCGCGACCCGCAGCCGGAAGCCGTCTCCATCAGCAGCGACCGACAGCAGCGGCGTGACCGGTTTTCCGTTGCCGGACAACGGATCCCGGCTGCCGTACAGCTCGCGGGCCAGCTCGGCGAGCGCCTCCGCGCCCACCGGTTCGCTCGCCCGGTGTTCGACGCGGGCCAGCTCGCCGGGACCGAAACCGGCCTCCGCGAGTTCCGCCAAAACCGCGTCCTGCTGATCCCGCCGGGTGCGCAGCCATTTCGCCGCCGAACCGCGCCAGAAACCGGGCGCGGGCATCAGCCGGTTGGCGATCAGGCCGTCGACCGCGATGCCGCGCAGCGCCAGCGACGTGAGCGTCCGCCGTGCCTCGGCGACCACCACTCGTTCCGGCGTGAGCACCAGCCGCACGGTCGTCACGCGTGGGTCGGTGAGCAGTTCGCGCAGCGCGTCCAGATGTGCGCCGAGCTGCCGGACCGACGCCGCGACGCGCCGGTTGCCGAAAACCCGGCCCAGGTAACCCGACACGGCTTCCGGCAGCGAAAGCAAGCGCAGCGTCTCAGCGGTCGGACCACAGTCGACCACCACGGTGTCCCACGGACCCTGCGACGCCAGCCGCCGCACCTCGCTCAGCGCGAGCAGCTCGTCGACGCCGGGCAGCACGGTCAGCTCTTCCGCGTCCAGGATGTCCAGACCGGCTCCGGCCAGCACTTTCCGCAGTTCGCCGCGCAGCTCGTGCCACGTGCGATCGGCCAACGCCCGCGAGTCCACCTGCGCCGCCCACAGACCGGCTGGCGTGCCGTCCCGGCGGATGTCCACTTCGGAGGGTTCGGCGGCAAGCGGCGTGCCGAACGCGTCGCCGAGCGAATGCGCCGGATCGGTGGACACGACGAGCGTCTTCCTGCCGCGGCCGGCGAGCGCGGCAGCGGTAGCCGCGGCGAGCGTCGTTTTCCCGACACCCCCCTTGCCGGTGAACAGCAGGATGCGCATTTAGCCCTCGGCCCTGCGCTTGAGCTCCTTGAGCGCGGTGTCCATGACCATCTTCTCCGCCTTACGCCGCAGCAGCCCGATCATCGGGAGCGCCAGCTCAACGGACAGCGTGTAGGTGACGCGGGTGCGCCCGCCGCCGAGCGGTTCGAGCGCGTACCGGCCGTTCTGCGCCTTCTGCATCTGGCCCTTGACCAGGTGCCAGCTGACGCCGAGACCGGAATCGTCCCAGTCGTACTCGAGCGTGTACACGTCCTTGATCGGCCCGGCATCGAGGGTGAGCTTCACCTGTTTCGCGCGGCCCGCGTCGTCGGTCGCGAGCACCTCGGTCTCGCGGACCGCCTTGGCCCACTCCGGGTACGCGGGGAAATCGGAGATCACCGACATCACCCGCGCGGGCTCGGCGTCGACCTCGATGGACTGCGTGGACTGCTCGGCCATGGGACGAAGCGTAGCCGGACAGCACAGTCACCAGCGCAGCACGTACGGCTGCCCGGTCTCCTTGAAGTGACCTACGTTACGGCATTCGGTGTGCCCGACCCGGCGCCGCACGGCCAGCGGCTGGTGCACGTGCCCGAATACCGACCAGCGCGGACGCTGCCGCCGGATCAAGTCCAGCAGCGCCTTCGAACCGAGTTCGGCGCGTCGCGCGACCACGTCGTAGGTCAATTCGGGCACCGCGGGCGGGATGTGCGTGCACAGGACGTCGACCTGGTCCAGCAAGGAAACCGCCGCGTCGAACTCCTCGCGCGCCCGCAAGTACGGCCGCCACGCCGCGCCCTTGCGCGGACGCGGGAGCACGCCGTCCGGCAGGACAGCGCCGCCGGCGAAGCCGAACCGCAGGCCGCCGATGGTGACGACCTCGCCGTCGACCAGGTGCACGCCTTCGCCGGCGAACTCCGGCCAGGCTGACGGCGCGTCGACATTGCCGGGGATCGCGTACGTCGGCGCGGTCATCGAGGCGAACATCGTGGAGTACTGCTCCCGGACCGCTTCGTCGACTGCGGCGGCCGGGTCGTCCAAGGTGGCCCACAGCGTGCGCGAGTAGGCGACCGTCTCGTCCCTGGTGCCTTCGCGGCGCAGGCGGGCGAACTCGCCGACTTTCTCCGCGCCGAACAGCACGCCCATGATGCCTTTGTCGTGGTCGTGGTAGTCGACGAAGTCGAGCAGGTCGCCGAGCACGACCAGCGCGTCCGCCCCGTCCCCCGCCCGCTTCAGCGCGTCGGCGTTGCCGTGCACGTCCGAAACGACGTGAACCCGCACAAGAGCCTCCTACTCGACGGTCCGGGGCGGAACCCCCGGCTCGCGCCCGTCCTCGAGGATCTCCTTCAGGCTCAGCGCCACGTCCTTCGCCGCGCGCGCCCGCCGGTCGAACTCGCGGCGCAGTTCGCGCGGGCTGAGCTCGCGCGGGACGCCGCCGGGACCGGCCGGCGTGGCCCGGAGGAAGTAATGCAGCACGGTGCCGTCGAGAACAGGTTCCAGCCAGACCTCCATGGTACCGATCAAGGCGCCCGTGACGGTCCAGCGCAGGCCCTTGTCCCCCCGGTCGGTGTAGACCTGCAACTCCAGGTCGGGCCAGTACCGCCGCCACGAACGCGGGTCGGCGAAGGCCGCCGCGACGGTGGACGGGGGCACGACGATGAAGGTCTCGTCGACGAGATCGAGAGCTGGCGGTGCGTGCACCCGGACACGATGTCACGACCTCGCCGCGCGCCCCGTGCCAGCATGGTCTTAAGGTCTACGGCACGCTAAGTTGACTGGCGGGTAACCGCACGCGTCGAACACGGAGGTCCGAGTGCGCGAATACAGCGCCCCCGCCGGGAAGCCGGTGACCGACGACGAGAATCTGGCCGATGTCGTCTGGGCGAACGCGGAGCGGTTCTCCGACGTGGTCAGCTTCCGGCGGCAGGTCGAGGGCACCTGGCTCGACGTGACCGCGAAGGATTTCGCCGACCAGGTCGCGGCCGTGGCCAAGGGCCTGATCGCGGCGGGCGTCGGGCACGGCGACCGCGTCGCGCTGATGTCGAAGACCCGCTACGAGTGGACGCTGGTCGACTTCGCGATCTGGGCCGCGGGCGCGGTCACGGTCCCGATCTACGAGACCTCGTCGCCCGAACAGGTGTACTGGATCCTGTCCGACTCGGCCGCCAAGGCCGTCGTCGTGGAGACCGGCGCGCACCGGAAGGCGATCGACGAGATCAGCGGGCGGCTCAGCACGCTCGAGCACACCTGGCAGATCGAGGGCGACTCCCCTGCGGTCGACGAGCTGACCGCGCTGGGCGCCGAGGTCTCCGACGAGGACCTGCACACCCGCCGCCGCAGCGTCACCGCGAACGAGACGGCCACGATCGTCTACACCTCGGGCACCACCGGGCGGCCCAAGGGCGTCGAGCTGACCCACCGGAACCTGCTGGCCGAGATCCGCGCGGACATCGAGGCGTTCCCGGAGCTGATGGAGCAGGGCAACTCGCTGCTGTGCTTCCTGCCGCTCGCGCACATCCTCGCCCGCGCGATCGCCATCACCGCGCTCACCGCCCGGGTCACGCTCGGCCACACGCCGGACGTGAAGAACCTGGTCCCGGACCTCGGCACCTTCCGGCCGACGTTCGTGGTCGCCGTGCCGCGCGTATTCGAGAAGGTCTACAACACCGCCAAGCAGAAGGCGCACGCCGACGGCAAGGGCAAGATCTTCGACGCCGCCGAGGCCACTGCGGTCGCGTACAGCGAGGCGCAGGAAAAGGGCGGCGCCGGGCTCGGCCTGCGCGCGAAGCACCTGGTGTTCGACAAGCTGGTGTACGGCAAGCTCCGCGCCGCGCTGGGCGGCCGCTGCATCGCCGCGGTGTCCGGCGGGGCCCCGCTGGGCGCGCGGCTGGCGCACTTCTTCCGCGGCATCGGCGTGCCGGTGTTCGAGGGCTACGGCCTCACCGAGACGTCCGCCGCGGCGAACGTGAACACCAGCGCGGCGTTCCGCGTCGGCACCGTCGGGCGCCCGGTCGCGGGCACCTCGGTGCGCATCGCGGAGGACGGCGAGGTCCTGCTGAAGGGCGACGTCGTGTTCGGCCGGTACTACAACAACCCGGAGGCGAGCGCGGAAGCCCTCACCGACGGCTGGTTCCACACCGGCGACCTCGGCGAACTGGACGCGGAAGGCTTCCTCAAGATCACCGGCCGCAAGAAGGAGATCATCGTGACGGCGGGCGGCAAGAACGTCGCCCCGTCCGGTCTCGAGGACACCATCAAGGCCGCGCCGCTGGTGAGCCAGGTGATGGTGGTCGGCGATCAGCGGCCGTTCATCGCCGCGCTGGTGACTGTCGACGAGGAGTACTTCCCGGCGTGGAAGTCCCAGCACGGCAAGCCCGCCGAGGCGACGGTGTCCGAGCTGGCCGAGGACGCGGACCTGCGCGCGGAAATCCAGGCGGCGGTCGACGAGGCGAACAAACAGGTCTCGCACGCGGAGTCGATCAAGAAGTTCACCGTGCTGGCCAACGACTTCACCGAGGCTGGTGGCGAGATCACGCCCAGTTTGAAGTTGAAGCGGAATGTCGTGAACAAGAATTACGCGTCCGACATCGAGGCGCTGTACCGGAAGTAGCCCGGAAGAAAAACGGGCCCGCACCGGGTTTCCGGTGCGGGCCCGTTTTCTTCTGTCACATCGCGACCGGCTCCTGGAGCTTGTCCTTGAAGAAGTACTCGGACGCGAGGTTCTTGCGGATCTGGTCCGCGTTCCCCGCGTATCTCGAATCGTTCTTCAGCACGTCGTCGATCCTGTCCAGCATGGCCTTGTTGTTTTCCCGGACCTCTTTGTTCGGCATCCGGTCGACGTCGGCGGCCATTTCGTCCCAGGTCTTGTTCCGGTTCCCGACCGGCACGTCCTCCAGTTTGTAGTCGGCGCGCAGGCCCGGGTTGACCTTGTTCTCGTTCCGGAGCACGTTGTCGTACTCCAGCAGGGAACCGTTGGTGTTGTTCTTGGTGAAGTTGCCGTCCTGCTTCTGGAAGGCATGGCCCAGTTCGTGCGCGATTTCGTTGTCGCTCTTGCGGGGATCCATGTTGATCACTTCCTCCCGCGGGTTGAACCCGGCACCGCCGTCCCGGTCGAGAAGGTGGTTGGCCCGCGCGTTCTGACCGGATGGCTTCGGGGTGCCGTCCGGATTGAAGTAGTCCTTCCGGTCGTACCCGAGCATTTCGGCGAGCGACTTGTCGTTGTATTTCGGGTCGATGTTGTGCTTGAGGTAGTCGGGCAGTTCCGACACCTTCGTGGTCGCCGCGTATTTGGGGTCGTCGGGGATGCGCAGCACGCCCGGCTCGTTCTTCAGCACGCGCGGGGGATCTTCGGCCTTGAACTTCTTCAAGGTCTCGTCGATCTTGGCGTCGACCCGCTCCTTTTCGGCCTTGGCCTCCTCCCCCTCTTTGATCTTGTACGGAGGGGCTTTTTCCTTCTCGGCGACCTCTGTCTTGTTCAGCCCTTCCTTCTTCTTCGCGAGTTGCTCTTCCAGCGACAAGCCGGGCTTCTTCGCGGGCGGCGGACCGCCCGGGACCTTTCCGGGCGGCGGAGGAGCGGCCGGAGGCCCGCCGGGGACCTTGCCTGGCGGGGGCGGCGGAGGCGGCGCAGGGGGTCCGCCGGGAGCTTTGCCCGGCGGCGGCGGAGGCGGGGGTGGCGGCGGAGGAGCCGACGACGCCGTGGTCGTCTCCGGAGTCGGTTCCCGGGGCGGAGGCGTCGGCTCGCGCGGCGGCGGGGTGGGCTCGCGCGGCGGCGCGGACGACGGATTGGTGTCCTGCACGTGTCCGGCGTTGTTGCCGCCGCCCGGGGTTTCGTTCGGGCGCGCGTCGTCGTTCGGGCCGGATTTCTGCCTGCCCAGGCAGTTGCCAAGGCCCAGCGGGTCGGCGTCGGCGAGCGGGTTGGGCACGTAGGCGGCCGGATTCGGGGCCGGGGCGAGGCCGAGCGGGTCCTGGCTCAGGTAGCGGCCGGTGCCGGGGTCGTAGTAGCGGAAAACGTTGTAGTGCAAGCCGGTCTCGTCGTCCGCGTACTGGCCGGGGAACCGCAGCGGCGTGGCGCCCGGGCGAGTGCGGCCCCACAGCGAACCGGACGCGCGCCAGGCGACGGTGCCGTAGGCGTCCACCAGACCCACCGGCGTGCCGACCGGGTCGGTGACGAACGAGAAGAACCGGGCGCTGCGGCCCAGCAACTCGGTCTGCGTCACCGGGCGCACGGTGCCGGGCAGGTGGTCCCACGTCAGCGTGAGCGGGCCGGACCCGGCCAGCCGGTGTTCCTGTTCGACCAGGAGCTGGCCGCTCCACGAGAACAGCGTCTCCTCGGCCGGGGTTTCCGCGCCGGGCAGCCAGCGTTGTTTGGCGATGCGACGGCCCAGCGGGTCGTAGCGGTAGCGCCATTCCACGCCGTCCGGGGTTTCCACGGCCAGCAACCGATCCTGCGCGTCCCAGCGGTAGGTCCAGGTGCGCGAGTTCTCGTGGCGGGCGACGAGGCGCCCCTGTCCATCGTGGACATACCGCACCGAGCCGGCCGCGGCGAGCCGGTTTCCGGTGTAGCCGCGCGAACCGGAATCCGCTTCGGCGAACGGGAGTTGCGCATGCCGGATGTTGCCGGACGGGTCGTAGTGGTAGGTCTCCTGGCCGTCCCGCCGGGACACTGCGGTGACGCGGCCGACGGCGTCGAGCTGGTATCGCGTGGAGCCGGACAGGGTGTCGTCCACGCCGATCAGGTGGCCGTCCGGGCGGTAGTGGTACTCGCGCCGCTGCCGGATCTGGCTGCCCGCGGCCAAAGTTTGCGCGACCAGCTGGTGCTCGGCGTCGAAAGCCTGTGCCAGCACGGTGTTGCCGCCCAGGACGCGTTCGACCTCGTGGCCCGCTTCGTCGTGGCGGAAAAGCACTTCGTGCCCGGCGGTCGACAGCGCGACTGCCTTCCCAGCGTCGTCGAAGCTCCACTCGCTGACCGAGCCGGACGGGGTGGTGCGGCGCATTCCCGAAGGATCGTGGACGTACGAGACCGCGCGGCCGTCGACCGATTCCCGGACTACGCGGCCGTCTTCGTCGCGCTCGATCTCCAGCACGCAGGAACCCTCGGTGGCGCGCGCGAGGAAGCCGACGGGGTCGTACTCGTAGCTGATGGTCCCGCTGTCCGTGCGACGCTCGATCACGTTGCCGAGCGCGTCGTAGCGGTATTCAGTGGCCGCGCCCAGCCCGTCGACCGACCGCACGAGCTGGCCCGCCGCGTCGTAGGCGAACTGCCGCTCGCGGCCGTCGAAGTCGCTTTCCGCGATGAGCCTGTTGTCGGCGTCGTAGGTGTAGTTCCAGGTCAGGCCCGCCGGATCGGTGATCCGGACGAGCCGCAGTTCGGTGTCGTACTCGTACGAAGTGCGGGCGCCGGTGGCGTCGATCTTCGCGACCGGCAGGTCGAACGGGCCGTATTCGAACCGGGCGTCCGTGCGTTCCACGAGGTTTCCCTCGGCGTCGTAACGCCATTCCTCGTGCCGCCCGGACGGGCCGGTCCGGCTGGCCTGGCTTCCGTCGACCGTCCAGCCGAACCGGGTGCCGTCGGCCACCACGCGCGGGCGGCCGAACTGGTCGCGCTCCACCGGGTCGGGCTCGCCGCGCGGCGGCTCTCCCCCCGTCAGCTGGCGGTCCTGGGCGAACTCGGTCGCGGCGATCCCGGCCTGCGCGGTGAACAGATCCGGCGCGGTGCCCGGCGGATAGGCGCGCCGCCAGGTGCGTTCGGCGGTCTCGACGGTGACGGTCAGCGTGCCGTCCGGCGCGGAGCTGACCTGCGCGCGGCTGCCGTCCGGACGGACGACCGCGGTCAGCAAGCCCTCGGCGGTGTACTCGAACCCGGTGGTGCGGCCGAGCGGATCGGTGCGCGACAGCAGCCGGTCGTAACGGTCCCATGTGGACACTGTGGCCGCGCCGAGCGGGCTGACTTCCTTGGTCGGCTGCGAGGTTTCGTTGAAGTGGAACTCCGTGACGTGACCCAAAGCGTTGGTGTAGCGGGTGATCCGCTGCTCGCGGTCGTAGGCGAACTCGCCGTCGTACACGCCCCGGTCGCCGACTGTGCGGACGCAGCGGCCGTCGGCGTCGTAGATGTAGCGGTACCAGATGCCGTTGCGATCCTGCCAGCCGGTGATCCGGCCGTCGGCGTCGTAGTCGTATTGCGTTGCCAGGCCGGAGGAATTGAAGACCCGGACCAGCCTTCCCCGTTCGTCGTAGCCGAAAGTGCGGACCAGCACCGGTTCCTTGCCCTCGCCGAGCACCCGGATCGCGGTGACGCGGCCTGCCTCGGCGTCGAGTGCCACGCGGTAGCCCGCGGAGTGGCGGATCAGCCGGGGAGCGCCGCTTTCGTCGTACTCGACGTCCATCCGGTCGCCCGCGGCGTCGGTCGCGGCCAGCAGCGGGAAGACGCCGTCGCGACCGGGGCCGAAGCGCAATTCCGTGCCGTTGACCGGATCCTCCAGCAGGTACCCGCCGTCGTCAGTCGCGGTCAGCGGGCGGCGCGGGCCTTCCAACGGCAGCCCTCCGGTCCGTGGATACACCAGGATCCGGCCGTCCGCCGCGTAGAACCGGACGGCTTCGGAGTCGGCTTCGAGCCGCTGGTCCACCGTCGACGTCCAGCTCGGACCGAACCAGCGGCCGGACCGGTAGGACGAGACGTGCAGCCGGTCGAGCACGAGCGGGCTCGGCAGTTCGAGGTCGACGTCCGCGATCAGGACGGAGCCGCGCACGACGTCGACCGGGTCCCCGGCGGTCTTGCACTCGTCCTTGCCGCCCCGGGTGTCGCCCGCTTTCGGGTCGTCCTTCGGCGGGGTCTTAACGGTCTCGCCCGGGTTGCCGCTCCGGTCCGACGGCGGCGGCTCCTCGGAGTGGTTGCCCTGCGGTTTCGTTTCGTCCTTCGGCGGCTGGGAATGGTCGCCCTGCGGTTTGGTCTCGTCCTTCGGCGGACCGGAATGATCTCCGGAGGCGGTGGTCGAGTCCCCGCCGTGCTCCGGCTTGGGCTCTGACTTCGGCTTAGTCTCGATGTTCTTCGGCGCGCCCGACGGCTTGGGCTTGCCGCCCTTGATGCCCTTCAACGCCTTCGCGGCGTCCTCGAACAGGACGCCCGCCTTCTTCAGCAACGGCATCAGCGCCTTGAGCGCGGCGACCAGCTGCTTGGTGATCTTGGCCAGCTGCGCGGCGGTCTTGGCGACAGCGCCGACCACCTGCGGCAGCACCCACGCCATCCCGATCCCGGCGGTGAACAGCACCTGCAACGCCCAGCTGATCAGGTGTCCGACGAGCTGCGCGATGATGTCGCGCACCAGCATCCGCACGGCCGCGACGACCTCACCCGCGGTCTTCACCCCGGACGCCGCGCCCTCGGTGCCCTTCTGCGCGGCACCGAGCAGGTTCGCCACGTCCTTGGTCCGCTCGCGGTAGGAGTCGGCCGCTTCGCCGGTCCAGCTCTGCAGGTCCTTCTCGACGCAGGCGGTCAGGTCCTTGCCGATGCTTTCGAGCTCTTTCGCGACGTTCTGCCACGTCTCGGCCTGCGCTTTGATCTCGTCGGCCTTGCCGGTCAGCGCCTCCAGCGCCTGCTTCAGCGGCCCGACGTGCTCGATCAGCCAGCCGACGCCCGCCGCGAGGATCGACCCGAACGGGTCCATCGCGGTCGACAGCACGTCCAGCGCGACCCCGACCGCCCCCATCGCGATCGACGCCCAGTCGCCGGATTCGATGCCGGACTTCACCGCCTCGCCCGATTCGAGCAGCGTGATGCCCGAATACGCCTTGGTCGAGTCCTTCGTCTCCGCGATCAACGGGTTGCTCACACCGAGAACGCTATCCGGGACGGCGAGGGCCTTTTCCGGCCTCGCACGCTAGTTGCCCGTGCATCCACGAAGAGCTGGACGCACGGGCAAGCCGGTCGTGGGGGCTCAGGCCTGCGGCGGCTGAGCCTGGTACTGCTGCTGCGGCGCCTGCGCGTACTGCTGCTGCGGGGCGGCCTGCTGCTGTTGCGGAGCCTGCTGCTGAGCGCCGTCCGGGACCACATACACCGCGGTGCCGTAGGCGGCGATTTCGCTGGCGGTGCCCGCGATCTCGTTGCAGTCGAAGCGCAGCGCGAGCACGGCGTTGGCCCCGTGCTGCATGGCTTCCTGGCACAGCCGGAAGAGGGCTTCGTGGCGCGAGTCCGACAGCAGCTTCGTGAGGCCCTTGAGCTCGCCGCCTCCCATCGCCTTGAACCCCGACCCGATGTTGGAGAACATGTTGCGGCTGCGGACGGTGAGCCCGAAGACCTCGCCGAACACGCGGACCACGCGGTACCCGGGCAGATCGTTCATCGTGGACAGCAGGATCGGGAACTGCGGCGTTTGCGCTGGTGCGGCTTGAGTCATGCGCGGATCGTATCGTCGGCGACGCGCTCACGCTGTGATTCGCGCACTCCAGTCCAGATGATGCCGATATGCCCACCCTCGTTCCGCCCCGACGTCGTTGCCCGCGCTGGCCGCCACGAGCTTTTCGACCCGGGCGCGGCGCAGCCGGTCGTAGGCCGCGAACGCCGCGGGCGCGTCCGGGAGATCGCGCAGGCATTGGCCGAGCACCACCGCGTCTTCCAGCGCCATCGACGCTCCCTGCCCGGCCGCGGGCGACGCCGCGTGGGCGGAATCACCGGCCAGCACCATCGACGACGTCGACCACACGCGGGTGGTCGGCAGGTCGTAGGAGTGACCGCCGTGCACGTCGTCGCCGGTCGCTGCCACGATCTCGGCGCACGGCAGCGGGTCGTCCGCGAAGGCAGCGTGGATGAACTCACGCCAGCCTTCCGGGGTGACGGCGGCGATCTCGGCGCGTGAACGTTCCTCGTCGGGGACGCGGGCGAACCAGAATGTCGCGCCGTCCGGAGCGGTGGTGTAGCCGAACGCGGCGCGGCTGCCGCGGAACATCCGGTAAACGCCGGGCGCGGGAGGAAGGCCTTCGGCGCGGGTGTAGCCGTAGACGACGGTCAGGCCGGTGAAGCGCGGCGGCTCGGCCTGGGGATCGATGAGGGTGCGGACCACGGAATGCAGGCCGTCCGCGCCGACGAGCACATCTCCGGACTCGGTGGTGCCGTCCTGGAAGGTCGCGGTGCCGCCCTCGGTGGCGGAGATCAGGCGCTTGCCGTGGACGATCTGGACGCCTCGGCGTTCCGCTTCCTGTTGCAGCGCACGGTAAAGCGCGGCGCGGGTGAGGGTGCGCGGGCCGTCGAGTTCGCGGTCGAACTCATGCGCGCCGAGCGTGGTTCCGTCCGGACCGACGAGCTCCATGCCGGTGGAGGCGAAGGACGCCTCGATCACCGGAGAGTCGGCGTCGATCGCGCGCAACGCGTTCATGCCGTTGTGCATCACTACGAGGAACGCACCCGCGTCCGCTCCCCCGCTGGGATGCGCCTCGAACACCACCGACTCGTGCCCGGCCAGCCGCAGCGCCATCGCCGTGACCGTGCCCGCGACTCCGCCGCCTGCGATCAAAACCCGCATCGCGCCCCCCTGGATACGACCGTGCCGCCGCCACCGTAGCGGGTGGCGGCGGCACGGAACCAGTGCTCAGGCGCGCTGCGCGACCGCGAGCCGCACGCAGACGGCGAGGGCGCGGACGGCCTCCTCCACCTCGGCCAGCTCGGGGAAGGTCGGCGCGATGCGGATGACCGCGTCGGCCGGGTCGTCGCCGTGCGGGTGGGTGGCCCCGGCCGGGGTCAGCGCGACGCCCGCCTCCTTGGCCAGCCGCACGACCTCCTTCGCGGTGCCCTCCGGGACGGTCAGCGAGATGAAGTACCCGCCGGTCGGCTTGGTCCAGGTCGCGAGGTCGCCCAGCTCCTCGCTGAGGATGCGCTCGACGGCGGCGAACTTGGGCGCGATCAGCTCGGCGTGCTTGCGCATGAGCGCGCGGACGCCGTCGGCGTCCTTGAGGAACAGCGCGTGGCGCAGCTGGTTGACCTTGTCCGGGCCGATGGTGCGCTTGCTGAGCACGCTCTGCCACCAGGCGAGGTTGGCCTCGGACGCGCCGAAGAACCCGACGCCGGCCCCGGCGAAGGTGATCTTCGAGGTGGAGCCGAACACGAACGCGCGGTCCGGGTTCCCGGCCTCGGCGCAGAGCGCGAGGATGTCGGCCAGCTCCGGCTCGTCGTCGGTGAGGTGGTGCACCGCGTAGGCGTTGTCCCAGATGATCCGGAAGTCCGGCGCGGCGGCCGGCATCGCGGCGAGCCGGCCCGCGGTCTCGGCGCTGAAGGTGACGCCGGTCGGGTTGGAGTACTTCGGCACGCACCAGATGCCCTTGACCGCGGCGTCGTCGGCGACGAGGCGCTCGACGGCGTCCATGTCCGGGCCGGTTTCGGTCATCGGCACCGGGATCAGCTCGATGCCGAACCGCTCGGCGAGCGCGAAGTGCCGGTCGTAGCCGGGCACCGGGCACAGCATCGCGATGCGGGGCTCGTCGGCCCAGCGGCGCGTCGCGCCCGGCAGGGTGCTGAGCATCGCCTGGGCGATGGTGTCGTGCATCAGCTCCAGGCTGGAGTTGCCCGCCGCGAACAGCTGCTCGACCGGCACCTGCAGCGCGTCGGCGAAGATGCGGCGCAGCTCCGGCAGCCCCTTGAGCCCGCCGTAGTTGCGGGTGTCGGTGCCGTCCTCGGCCTTGTACTGGCCGTTCGGCAGCGTCAGGAGATCTGCGGAGAGGTCGAGCTGCCGGGGCGACGGCTTGCCGCGGGTGATGTCCAGGGACAGGCCGCGCTCGACCAGCGCAGCGTAGTCGCGACGGGCGGTGTCGACGTCGACAGGAGCTGTGGTCATACCACCACGCTAAACCGCTCGCACAAGCCAGTTTGGGTGACCCCCGGCTCTCGTGGGCTAGCGTGGGATCCGTGCGGTACCTGGTGCATGCCGAGCAACGGCAGTTCTCCTTGCGGGACAAGGACGCCTGGCGTCCCGGCGACGGCGGGTGGACCGAGGAGGCGGTGTCCGTGCACCGCGTCGCGGTAGAGCCCTCGTCGCTCTCCGTGGCGACCGCGCGCTCCGATTGGGTCGAGGTCGACGTGTCGGTCTCCGCGGCCGCACCGTCGGTGTTGCCGGACGCGTCCCACGTCGTGGAAGCCGACCTCGACGTCCCCGGCGGCGAGGCGACGCTGGCCGGCCCCGCCGGCTACGCGCGGCAGGAGCACCGGATCTCGGTCCCGCCCGGCCGGTACCGGGTCCGAGTGTCCTATGTGGAAAGCGGCCCGCCGGACGCCGAATGGCACGACCACGAGTTCGGCGAGCATTTCCGGTACGTGCTGGACCTGTGGCCGACCGCCGGAACCGCCCCGGTCGCGGTGCTGCGCCAGGGCGCCGAGGTCTGGGACGGCTGATATCCCGTTGGCGGCGCGCGGACGGGGACGGCAGACTCGGCGGCATGCAGTGGATCACCACCGAGATCGGCGAAGAGTTCGTGCGCGGTGCACTTGAGCTGGAACGCACGCCGCAGGGCTTGCTGCCGCACCGGCTGACCGCACGGGCGCGGGCGCAGAACACCGACAGCAGGCTCGCGCTGGCCGAGACCCAGCCGTCCGGCGTGCGCCTGGCGTTCCGCACCGAGTCGACCGCCATCGAACTGGACACCCACCGCACGAAGGTCGGCTACGCGGGCGTCCCGCCGCTGCCGGACGGCGGCTACGACCTGGTGCTGAACGGACGTTCGGCCGGTTCCGCCACGGTGTCGGGCGGCGACGAACTGATCCTCGACATGATGACCGGCTCCGGCGAAACCCGCCCCGGCCCGCCCGGCACGGTCCGGTTCTCCGATCTGCCCTCGGGTGTCAAGGAAGTCGAGATCTGGTTGCCGCACAACGAAACCACTCGCTTGGTCGCGTTGCGCACCACTGCCCCGATCTCGCCGCTGCCGCCCGCTGGACGCGTCTGGCTGCACCACGGCAGCTCGATCAGCCACGGCACCGGCGCGGCCGGGCCCTCCCAGACGTGGGCCGCGCTCGCCGCCGCGGCCGCCGGGGTGGACCTGATCAACCTGGGCTTCAGCGGGAGCGCGCTGCTGGACCCGTTCACCGCGCGAGCGATGCGGGACACGCCCGCCGATCTGATCAGCGTGAAGCTGGGAATCAACATCGTGAACGCCGACCTGATGCGATTGCGCGCTTTCGGCCCGGCTGTGCATGGTTTTCTGGACACGATCCGGGAGGGGCATCCGGACGTTCCGCTGGTGGTGATTTCGCCGTGGTTGTGCCCGATCCACGAGGACACGCCCGGGCCGGGTGCGCCGGACTTCAGTGCCGGGACGCTCCGATTCAAGGCGACGGGCGATCCTTCTGCGGTGGCGGAGGGGAAGCTGACACTGAAGGTGATCCGGAAGGAGCTGGCGCAGATCGTGACGGCTCGGGAGGATCCGGAGCTGTATTACGTGGACGGGCTTTCGCTGTACGGGGAAGGGGATTTCGCCGCCCGCCCCCTGCCGGACGCACTGCATCCGGACGCGGCGACACATCGGTTTGCCGGGGAACGGTTTGCCAAGCAGGTCTTCGGACCAGGCGGCCCCTTCGCGGGCTGAGGAGCGCTGCTAGTTTTCGAGCCATGGCGGACCACACTCTCCGGGCAAAGCTGACCGACTCCGGCAGCGGCGTGCTGCTCTTCGGCATCACCCCGCCGCGCCTCAGCACCTCCCCCGAGCGGATCCGGGAGATCACCGCCGCCACTCTCGCGCGGCTCAGCGACCTCGACGTCGACGGCCTCGCCCTCTACGACATCGACGACGAGAGCGACCGCAATCCCGAGGAGCGGCCGTTCCCCTACCTGCCCACCCTCGACCCGGCCGCCTATCACGCGGGCTATCTCAGCGAGTGGGACCGGCCGGCGGTGATCTACCGGTGCGTCGGCAAGTACCCCGGGGACGAGCTGCGCGACTGGCTGCGGACCGCCGACACCGAGCGGGTGCTGTCGGTCTTCGTCGGGGCGTCCTCGAAGGGCAAGGAAGTGCACACCCGGCTGTCCGAGGCACAGGCGTTGCGCCGCGAAGTGCGGCCGGACCTGCTGCTCGGCGGCGTCGCCATCACCGAGCGGCCCGACGAGCACCTCCGGCTGATCGCCAAACAGCAAGCCGGCTGCGCGTACTTCATCTCGCAGGTGATCTACAGCGCCGACGCGGCCAAGAGCATGGTCTCCGACTACTTCTACGCGTGCCGCGAGCAGCAGCTCGAACCGAAACCGGTCCTGTTCACCCTCTCGGTGTGCGGTTCGGCGAAAACGCTGGCGTTCCTCAAGTGGCTCGGCGTCCACGTCCCGCGCTGGCTGGAGAATTCCCTGCGCCACGCGGACGACACGCTGGCCGAGTCCTACGAACAGTGCCTGGCCAACGCCCGCGAACTGGCCGCGTTCTGCCGCAAGCTCGGGATGCCGTTCGGGTTCCTCGTGGAGAGCGTGTCGATCCGCAAGGTCGAGATCGAGGCGTCAGTGTCCCTCGCGCGAGAGGTCAGCGGGCTGCTCGGCCGGACCGGTTAAAGCGGATCCAGCGCGGTGATCTTCCACTGTCCGTCGGTGCGATGCGCCGTCACGGAAAGCTGGCCGACCGACGATTGAGGCGCACCGCCGCCGGGCAGGATCGTTTGCTGGTCAAGGAAAAGCAGCAGGCTCGCGTCGTCGCCGTGCAGGGAGCGGACTCCGATCGCGCGGACGGTCGTCGTGCGGACGAGTTTGTCGTTCGTCGCGCGTTGGCGGGCCGCGGCGAATTGGCTTTGGTACTGGCCGACCGCGGAACCCGTGAGGACATCGCCCGCGGCGCGAGCGGTGCGGTCCAGATTCGCGTAGTCGTAAGAAAAGACCGCCTTGACCGCAGCGCTGACCTGGTCGGTGACTTGAGATGTCGCGACGGGGTCGACCATCGCTTCGTCGTCTTCGGGTTGCAGCAGCGACGCTTGCACCCCGAACCACACCGCGCACGCCAGCGCGACTGCGGCCACGCCAGCGGTGATCGTCCGCCGGTTCACGAGCCCACCGCCTGGACAGCGCCGATCTTCCACGCATCACCGTCGCGCGCGAAGTCCACGGCCAGACGCGCCTGTTTCGCCGAGGGCGCGCCATCGCCGGTGCTCACGCGGACGTTCAGGACTGCGATCAGCCTTGCCGTGCCTGCCGAAGGGTTCAGATCGGTGACAGCGGCTTGCACCAGCGAAGCTGTCGACACGATCTTGGCGCGCTTGGCCCGGTCGATCTGCATTTGCCGGTCGCCGGACAGGTCTTTGCCGTACTGCCCGGTGGTCGCGGAGATCCAGCGGTCCACGTCGACCGCGCTCGTGCGGTAGTCGATCGTGTTGAGCGTGACCAGGCTCGTGCTCGCGGCGGCCAGCACGGCGTCCCGGGCCCGGCCGCGCGCGAGGCTGTCGTCCTGCGCCGCGCTCCACCACGACCAGCCGAACCAGGCAGCGGCCAGTACCGCGACTACGGCCAGCGCGGTCAGCACCCGTCCGCTCAGGAAGGTCGGTCCGGAATCCTCAGCCGAGTCAGCCATCACGAACCGCCCAGCAACGCCCCGAGCCCGCCCTTCAGCGGCGCAGTCAACTGCCCCAGCAGACCCGGCAACTGCTGCTGCGAACCCTGGTCCGAAGGCGCGGAAGCCTTGGGCGCGGCCGGAATCGCGGGCGGCTTCCCCGCGTACGGCGCGTTTTGCGCACCCCGCACCTCGGTCGGGCTTCCGGGAGGCTCAGCGCAGTAAGCGTTCATGTTGACCGGCGCTTCGCTCGTGTCGTTGGCCGGACGCTGTTTCGTGCCCTCGTACCCCTTCGTGCACGAATGCGGGTCGAAGAAGTTGAACACCACGCCCAGATGCCCGGTGCCGTCCGGCGAGGTCGTCGGCGAGAACGCCGAGATCACCGGGTACGCCACCAAAAGCTCCTCGATCGCGTCCTTGCGCATCGAGGTGACCTGCGCGGTGGTGAGCGAGTTCGCGAACAGCACCCCGAGGTCGGTCCCGGACGTCGCGAGCACGTCGCTGATCTGGCGGCTCAGCTGCGGAGCCTCGTCGATCACCTTGCGGATAGCCGGATCCGACGATTTCAGCTGCCCGGCGATCGTCTTCAGCCCGGACGCGAACGCCGTGATGTTCTGCGCCTGCCGTTCCTGCGTGGCGAACACGGTCTTCGAATTCGCCAGCAAGCCTTGCGTGTCCGGGACGTACTGCGCGGCCGTCGCGGTGAGGGAACTGGTGCTGTCCAACAGCTTCTGCAACTCCGGCCCGGAACCGGCGAACGCGTCGTACGTCTCGTCCACCACGGTCTTCAACGACTCCGGATGGACGCTCGCGACCAGGCCGTCGAGATGGGTCAGCACGGAATCCGGCGTCGCGGGCAGCGACGTGCGGTCCTGCGTGATCACCGCGCCGTCCTCCAGGTACGGGCCGGATTCGCGGTCCGGCAGCAGGTCCACGAACTGCTCCCCCACCGCCGACCGGTTCGCGACCTGCGCGTGCAGCGCGGACGGGATGTCCGGGCCGCCGGAGTCGATGTCGAGGCGGACGTCGATGCCCTGCGGGGTGAGCGTCATGGCCCCGACCCGGCCGACCGTCACGCCGCGGTAAGCGACTTCGGAGTTCACGAAAACCCCGCCCGAGTCGGCGAGTTTGAGCGTCACGTGGTAGCCGCGGTTGCCGAAAATCCGGTCGAGACCGGCGTAATGCCCGCCCGCGTACGCCACCGAAACGATGGCGATCGCGAAGAACACCAGCAGCTGGATCCGGACTTTGCGCGTATTCATCAGCCGCCTCCCAGCAGACCGCCGAGCAACCCGCCCAAGCCCGGTTTCGCTCCGCCCGTAGCCGGGGTGTTGGGCAGCGGCAACGGCAACTGCGGCAGCTGCGGCGTCCCTTGCCCGGCAGCGGGCGGCGTGCCTCCGGTCGAAGGCGGCGTCGGCAGCTGGAACGGCGGCTGCGAAGAGTTGGTGAAGTTCTGCACCAGCTTGTCGAGATCCAGGTTGATCCGCGCGTCGACGTTCGCGTAGTCGCCCTTGATCACGTTGCCCGCGTAGTCCGGGAACGGATAGGTGAGCAGGATCCGCAGCGCGTTCGGCAGGTCCTTGCCCGCCGCGCTGAGCTGGCGCAGCGTCGGTTCGAGCGCCTTGAGGTTCGCGATGAGCTGGTCCCGGCTGCGGTTCACCGTGTCGACCGCGACGCCGGACAGCTTGTTCAGCGAGTTCAGCATCGCCACCAGCTGGTCGCGCTGGTCGGCGACGATCTTCAGCCCCGGCGCGAGTTTGTCCAGCGCGGTGGCGAGGTTCTGCTTCTGCCCGACGAGCGTGGTCGACAGCTTGTCCAGCCCGTCGATCGCGCGCAGGATCTCGCCCTTGTGCCCGTCCAGCTGGGTGGCCAGTTCGTCCACTCGGGACAGCAGCGCGCGCATCTGCGGTTCGTTGCCCGACAGCGCGTCGTTGAGCTCGTGGCTGATGTTCTGCAACTGGTCGACGCCGCCGCCGTTGAGCAGCAACGACAACGCGCCCAGCACTTCCTCGATCTCCGGGTTGCGGTTCGTGCGCCCGAGCGGGATCTGCGCCCCGTCGGCAAGCTTGCCGGACGGCTTCTCCGCGGTCGGCGCGCTCAGCTGCACGAACTTCTCGCCGAGCAGGCTGGACTGGCGCAGTTCGGCGCGCGCGTTGGCGGGCAGCTGGACGTCGCCGTTCACCGTCATCGACACGAGCGCGGACCGGGTGTCCGGGGTCAGCGCGATCCGGTCGATCCGGCCGACCGCGACGTCGTTCACCTTCACGTTCGCCTGCGGCACCAGGTCCAGCACGTCGGTGAACAGCGCGGTGACGTGGTACGGGTGATCGCCGACGTCCGGGCCGCCGGGCAACGGCGTCGAGTACAGCCCGTTGAACCCGCCGTCGCTGCACCCGGCGAGCACCAGCACTCCGGCGAGCACGCCCGCCAGCCGTTTGCGGAGGCGTTTCACTTGGCGCCTCCGGGTTTCTGCGTCATCACGTCCGACAGCGGCAGCGGGAACGGCGGCAGCTGGCCGTTCTGCAGCGAGTTCAGCGCCTGCGGAATGGACGGCAGCTTGAGCGTGCCGTCGAGCACGGGCGCGAGCTTCTTGCAGATGGTGCCGAGCGTGTCCGGGAGCGGTTTCGGCGTGCCCGCGCTGATCAACCGGCAGATGGTGAGGATCGGCGGGTTGGTGATCTCGTTCAGGTTGTCGCGCACCGCGATCGTGCCGGACGCGGCGTCGTAGGTGTTGATGAAGTTCGTCGCCCCGGTCGGCGCGATGTCGAGCACCTCGGCGAGCGAGGCCCGCTGGTCCACCAGCACCTTGGTGAGCGACGCCAGTTTGGCCACATTGGACGAAAGCCCGTTTTTGTTGTCCGCCACGAACTGTTTGACGTCCCCGAGCGACGTGGACAGCGAATCGAGCGCGGCCCCGACGTCGTGCGAATCGTCGGCGAGGAACCCGCTGACGTCCGCGAGCCGCTGGTAGAACTCGTTCAGCTGACTGTCGCTTTGGGACAGTGCGGAGGTGAAAGAGTTCAGGTTCTTCACCGTGGAGAACAGGTCGTCCTTCGAATCGTCGAGCGTGCCGGCCAGGTCGGCGAGCCTGGTGACGGTCGAGTTCAGGTCCTTGCCGTTGCCCTTCAGGTTGGCCGCGGCCGTGTCCAGCAGGTCGGAGAACGCGCCGTTTTTGTTGGCCCCGTTGGGTCCGAGCGCGGTGGACAGCTTGTCGAGGCTCGCGTAGAGGTCGTCCAGTTCGACCGGCGTCGCGGTCTTGTCGCGCGCCAGCACGGTTCCGCTCGCGAGCGTCGGACCGCTGTCGTACGACGGGGTCAGCTGCACGTACCGGTCGCTCACCAGGCTCGGCGAAACGACCACCGCGCCCACGTCCTTCGGGATCGGGACGTCGTCGTTGACCTTCATGTCCACGCGCACCGCTTGGCCTTCCGGCGTCACCGCAGTGACCTCGCCGACCGCCACGCCCAGCACGCGCACGGACGAACCAGCGTACAGGCCGACGGTTTTGCCGAAGTACGCCGAGATCTTCGTCCCGCCGGTGTCGCGCAGCACGAGATAGATGCCCGCCGTGAGCAGAAGCGCGGCTACGCAAGCGAAGCCAAGCCAGGTAACGAGGCTCCGTCCCGCTTTAGTGTCGACAGTCATCGTCCACCCACCCCCTGGTCAGGTGCGGAGATCGGCGGCGTACAGCCCTCCGGGTTGATCGAGAGCCCGCCCGCCGTGATCGTCGGCGGCAGCAGCCCGCACAGGTACCCCTCGAACCAGCGCCCGTTGCCGGTCGCGTTCGCGCCGACCCGGGCGAACGGGGCCATCAGCTGCAGGCTCCGGTCGAGGTTGCCCTGGTTGCGCTGCAGCACGTCGGTGACCTTCCCGAGCGCGGCGAGCGTCGGCCCGATCTGCGTGCGGTTGTCCGCGACCAGCCCGGACAGCTGCTTCGAGATCTCCTGCGTGCCCTTGAGCAGCGTGCTGATCTGCTCGCGGCGCTGCTGCAGTTCGGTCAGCAGCAAGTTGCCGTCGCTGATCACCTGCTGCAACTGGGCGTTCCGATCGGACAGCGTCTTCGAGATCTTGCTCGTGTTGGACAGCAGCGCGTGCAGGTCGGCGTCGCGCGAGGACACCGTCTTCGACAACGCCGACAGCCCGGACAGCGTGTCCTTCAAGTACTGCGGACTGTCCTTGAGCGAATCCGACAGCACGGTGAAGCTCTGCGCCAACTGCTTGGTGTCGATGTCGCCGACGGTCGTGGACAGCTGGTTGAACGCGTCCTGCAGCTGGAACGGCGTCCGCGTGCGCTGCACCGGGATCGTGTCGCCGGGCGTCTGCGTGCCGCCGCCCTTCGTGTCCAGCGCGAGGTACTTCTCCCCCAGCAGCGTCTTGATCTCGATCGACGCCGTGGACGCGTCGCCGACCCGCACGCCCTTCACTCGGAACTTCACGAGCACCTGCTTGTGCCCCAGTTCCACCGAAGTCACCTGCCCGACCTTGACGCCGGCCACCTGCACCTCGTTGTCCGGCGCGAGCCCGGCGGACTCGGCGAACGCAGCGGTGTAGGTGGTGCCGTTGCCGAACATCGGGATGCTGTCGGAAAAGTACGTCACCGCGGTGATCAGCACGATGAGCACGAGCGTCACCGCGCCGACGCTGGCTTGGTTCCGGTCTTTCAGTCGCTTCACGGGCCACACCTCGGCGCGCGTTCGGTGCCGGGGACCGGAACGATCGGCAGCGTCACGTCCAGTGAGGAAATGCCGATAGTGCCTTCGATCCCGCACAGGTAGTAGTTGAACCAGCTGCCGTAGCTCAGGGTCCGGGTGAACTTCTCCAGGTTCCCCGGCAGCACCTGCAGCAGATGCTCGATGAGCGGCTGCGAATCGTTGAGGTTGTTCGACAGCTTCCCGAGCTGGGCCACGTCCTGCTGCACGACCGGCCGCGCGTCCGCCAGCAAGCCCGCGGTCGCGTTGGTCAGGTCGCCGAGCGCGCCCACCGCGTCGCCGATCGGCTTGCGCTGCTCGGCCAGGCCGCTCACCAGCCGCTGCGTCTGGTCGACGAGGTCGCCGAGCTGGGGGCCGCGCGCGTTGACCGTGCTGAGCACCTGGTTGAGATTGTCGATGACCTGCCCGATCACCTTGTCCTTGCCCGCGATCGCCGACGTGATCGACGCGGTGTGCGACAGCAGGCTGGTGATCGTGCCGCCCTCGCCCTGGAACACCTGCACGATCTCGGCGGAAAGCTGGTTGACCTCCTTCGGGTCGAGCGCTTTGAACAGCGGCTTGAACCCGTTGAACAGCACGGTCAGGTTGAGCGCCGGCTTGGTCCGCTCCGGCGGGATCGTGTCGCCGGGGGACAGCAGGTCGCCGCCGCTGACGTCGGTGCCGAGCGAGAGGTAGCGCTGGCCGACGAGGTTGCGGTACTTGATGGTCGCGGTGGCGAGCGAGGGCAGCTTGTAGGCCGATTCGACGAGGAACCGCACCTCGGCGTAGTTCTGCTCGCCCTGGTCGACCCCGATTGTCTCGACCTGGCCGACCTTCACGCCGGAGATCCGCACGTCGTCGCCGGCCTGCAGCCCGGACGCGTCGGTGAACTTCGCGACGTAGGACGCGGTGTTGCCGAAGTTCGTGTTCGCGATCGTGGTGGCGAGGACCCCGGTGAGCAGCACGGTGACCACGGCGAAGATGCCGATCTTGATCAGCGCGGGAACGAACGACCTCATTTCAGCTCCACCTCCGCCCCGCGGTACAGCGGCCCGACCAGCAGCCCGGACCAGCCCGGCACGTTCTCCGGCGTGGTGTTCAGCGTCGGCGAGACCAGCAGGTCGAGCAGTTTCTGCTCGTCGGCCGACCCGACGATGCTGGGCGCGCCGCCGGTCGAGCCGGACCCGCCGGGCAGCGGGCCGTTGGTGAAGTCGCCGGGCAGCGTGCCGTCCGGATTGTGCGGCGGAGCGGGTTTGCTCGCCCCGTCCTTCACCGCGCCGTCCGGCGGATACTGCGGCCAGTGCCCGGGTTTCGGCACCTGCGGATAGCAGCGCGGGCCGCGTTTGTCGTCGTACTTCGGCTCGTCGACGCCGGGCAGGTACTTGCCGCGGCTCGCCGAGAACTCGATCGTCACGCGGCTGACCTCCGGATGCGCGGTGCCCTTGCCGAACGCCAGCTCCGCGTTCGGCACCGTCCCGGCCAGCTGCTTGAACAGGCACGGGTATTCCGGCGCGTACTTCGCGAGCACGTCGAGCGTGGGCTGCACGGCGGTGGTGAGGCGGATGATGTTGTCCTTGTTGACTTCCAGGAAGCGCGTCAGGTCGGTGGCGGTGCCGGTGACCGAGGAGTACAGATCGGTCAGGCCGCGCTGTTTCTCCACGATGGTCTGCGTCGTCGTGGTGAGGTCCGACAGCGCCTGCAACGCGTCCGGCGCGGCCTTGTCATAGATGCCGGAAACGTTGGCCAGCCCGGTGATGTCGGCCTTGAGATCCGGCAGCGACGGGTTGAGCTTGCCGAGGTAGTCCGACAGCTGGGTCAGTGTCTCGCCGAGCTTCTTGCCGCGGCCGTCGAGCGCGGTGGACACGGCGTTGAGCGTGCTGGAAAGCTTTTCCGGCTGCACCGCCTGCAGCAGCGGCATGACGTGGTTGAGGACCTGCTCCAGCTCGATCGCGGTGCTGCTGCGGTCCTGCGGGATGACGTCGCCCGCCTTGATCGGCCGCTGCGCCTGCTCGGGCAGCTGGAGCGCGACGTACCGTTCGCCGAACAGCGTTTTCGGCAGCAACCGCGCCGAAACGTTCGACGGGATCACATCGGTCTTGTCCGGCTGCAGCGCCAGTTCCAGCTCCGCGTGGTCGCCGACCGGCCGCACGTCGCGGATCTCGCCGACGAGCATCCCGCGCACCTTCACGTCGCCGCCGACCCGCAGCTGGCTGCCGACGTGGTCGGTCTCCAGCTTCACGAGCGTGACCGGCGTGAACACCTTGCGGTACGCGGCGATCGTGGTGGTGAAGAACAACGCCGCCACGACCAGGAAGACCAGCCCCAGCAGCTGGTACTGGAGCCGTTTGCGCAACTCTCGACGGGTACTCATCCGGATATCCGCACTGTCGTGTTCGCGCCCCAGATCGCGAGGCTCAGGAAGAAGTCCAGCACCGAGATCAGCACGATCGACGTCCGCACCGCGCGGCCCACCGCGATGCCCACCCCGGCCGGGCCGCCGGACGCGGTATAGCCGTAATAGCAATGGGAAAGGATCACCAGCACGCTGAACACGATCACCTTGGCGAACGACCACAGCACGTCCTCCGGCGGGAGGAACAGCGTGAAGTAATGGTCGTACGTGCCCGCGGACTGGCCGTAAAGCCAGATGGTGATCTGCCGCGACGCGAGATACGAGGACAGCAGGCCCACCGCGTACAGCGGGATCACCGCGGTGACGCCGGCGAGCACGCGCGTGGTGACGAGGTACGGCATGCTCGGCACGGCCATCACTTCGAGCGCGTCGATCTCTTCGGAGATCCGCATCGCGCCGAGCTGTGCGGTGAACCCGCAGCCGACGGTGGCCGACAGCGCGAGCCCGGCCGACAGCGGCGCGACCTCGCGGGTGTTGAAGTAGGCCGAAATGAACCCGGTGAGCGCGGCGGTGCCGAGCTGGTTCAGCGCCGAATAGCCTTGCAGGCCCACGATGAGACCGGTGAACAGCGTCATGCCGATCATCACGCCGAGCGTCCCGCCGATCACCGCGAGGCCGCCGGTGCCGAAGCAGACTTCAGTGAGCAGTCGCGTGGTTTCCCGGCCGTAGCGACGGATTGTGCGCGGCGACCAGGCGAGCGCCCGGCCGTAGAACGAAAGCTGCTTCCCGAGTCCTTCGAGACTCGCGCCGGGGCGCGCGATGATCTCCAGCGTCCGGTCGGACGTGCGCGGCTGCTCGATCGGTTCGGCCGTCATGTCACAACGCCTTCGGGGGCACGACTTTGAGGTACACGGCGGTCAGCACGACGTTGATCAGGAACAGCAGCAGGAAGGTGATCACCACTGCCTGGTTCACCGCGTCGCCGACGCCCTTCGGCCCGCCCGCCGGGTTCAGCCCGCGGAACGCGGCGACCACGCCCGCGACGAAGCCGTACAGGAACGCCTTGATCTCGCTGATCCAGAGGTCCGGCACCTGCGCGAGGGCGTTGAAGCTGGCCAGGTACGCGCCGGGCGTGCCGCCTTGCAGGACCACGTTGAAGAAGTAGCCGCCGAGCACGCCGACCACGCTGACCAGGCCGTTGAGCAGCACCGACACCACGATCGCGGCGAGCACCCTCGGCACCACGATCCGCTGGATCGGGTTGACGCCGAGCACTTCCATCGCGTCGATCTCTTCGCGGATCTTGCGCGCGCCAATATCAGCACAGACGGCGCTTCCTCCTGCACCGGCCACCAGCAGCGCGGTGATCAACGGGCTCGCCTGCTGCACGATGGCGAGCGCGCTGGCCGCGCCGGTAAAGGACTGCGCGCCGATCTGCGTGGTCAGCGATCCCAGCTGCAGCGCGATGACCGCGCCGAACGGGATCGCGACCAAGGCCGTCGGAAGAATGGTCACGCTCGCGAAGAACCAGCACTGCTGGATCCATTCGCGGAACTGGAACGGGCGCTTGAAAATCGCCCGCAGGACCTCCCAGGACAGCGTGGCGAGCCTGCCGACCTGGGTCAGCGCCGCGGTGCCCGGGAGAGTGACCGAGCCGCTTCCGCCCACCGCACCTCCCAGTAGTCACCCCCGAGTCTTGCCCATCCCCGCCCGCCGATTTCGGTTAGCGGTGTTCACTCCCGTCCCTTCAGCCCCCAGCCGTCACCCTAGGCCCACCAGCACCGATCACAGTTTCAACGCATGGGTAGCCGTGGCCCCGCCGTCGGCGACGAACTCGCTGCCGGTGCAATACGAACTCTCGTCGCTGCCGAGGAACACCAGCAGCGGCGCGATCTCGTCGGCGCGGCCCACCCGGCCGAGCGCGACCTTCTTGCCCACCCAGGACACGTCCACGTCCGCGCCCGCGGCGTCGGACACCATTTTCGTGTCGATCATGCCCGGATGCACCGAGTTGACCCGGATCCCGCGCGCGCCCAGTTCCAGCGCGGCGACCTTGGTCATCCCGCGGATCGCGAACTTGGTCGCGGTGTAGGCGACGAGGAACGGCATCCCGGCCAGACCCTCCACAGAGGACACGTTGACGATGGAGCCGCCGCCGGCCCCTGCCATCGGTTCAACGACCGAGCGCATGCCGAGAAACGCCCCGATCTGGTTGATCCGCACGACGCGTTCGTATTCGGCCAGCGGCGTCTTCGCGAGCTCCGAAAAGTACAGCACCCCGGCGTTGTTGACCAGCACCGTCGGCGCGCCGAATTCCGTCACCGTGCGGTCGACCGCGGCCGTCCAGCCGTCCTCGTCGCTCACGTCGAGGTGGCAGAACACGGCCGATTCGCCGAGTTCGGCGGCCAGCTCCTTGCCTTCGTCGTCGAGGACGTCGGCGATCACCACCTTCGCGCCCTGCGCGACGAACGCGCGCGCGGCCGCCGCGCCCTGGCCGCGTGCTGCTCCGGTGATCAAGGCGACTTTGCCGGCCAACCGGTCCTCGGTCATGCGTCCTCCGGGTTCAGGGCAGCGAAAGCAGATCGGTCGCGGCGAACATCCGCTCCGGGTCGCGATCGGCGAAGTGCGCGCCGACGGTCGCGGCGAGTTCGCCGGTGGTCCAGGCGCCGTTGGCGGTGTCGAACCGTTCCTCGACCGACGGCGGCTTCAGCAACGCGACCATGCCGCCGTGGACGACGAAAACCTGCCCGTTGATGGCATCCGCGTCCGGCGAAGCAAGGAATGCGACAAACGGAGCGACATGCTCGACGGACAACGGATCGAGCCCGTCCGTGGGTGCTTCGCCGAAGACATCCGCGGTCATCGCGGTGCGGGCGCGCGGGCAGATCGTGTTGGCGCGCACGCCGTATTTCGCCAGCCCGCGCGCCGCGGACATGGTGAGCGCCGCGATGCCCGCCTTGGCCGCCGAGTAGTTGGGCTGGCCCGGCGAACCGACCAGGAACGCCTCGGACGCGGTGTTCACCAGCCTGCCGTACACCGGCTGTCCCTCCATTTTGGAGCGATCGCGCCAGTACGCGGCGGCGTTGCGGGACAGCAGGAAATGCCCGCGCAGGTGCACCGCGATGACCTTGTCCCAGTCCTCGTCGGACATCGAGAACAGCATCCGGTCGCGGAGCACGCCCGCGTTGTTCACGACGATGTCGAGGCTGCCGAAATGGTCCACCGCGGCCGACAGCAGTTCCTTCGCAGTCTCGGCCGAGGAGACGTCCCCGGCCACCGCGAGCGCTTTGCCGCCGTGCTTCTCGATCTCGGCCACGACGTCCGCCGCCTCGCCGATGTCGTTGACCACGACGGACGCGCCTTCGCGGGCCAGCGCGAGCGCCTCGGCCCGGCCGAGCCCCGCTCCGGCCCCGGTGACGACAGCGACCTTGCCCTCGAGAGTCATCGAACCGCCTCAGCCCGGTTGTCGTTCGTGTTCCCTGCGGCCGATTTCACCCGCGAGCCTCCTCGTCGAAGCCTGCCTGACGAAGCACAGACTAGAATCTGTTCTCGTATTGAGCAAGCCCCGATCAACCGGTCGTGAACAGGGCATTCTTCGGGCAGTTCGTCACCGCTTGCGAAACACGTTCTACTTCACCCTCCGGAACCGGCCCGATCACCAGGTTCTCGTCGTCGTCGAGATCGAAGACCTCCGGCGCGAACCCCACGCACACCGCGTTGGCCTCGCACAGCGTCCGGTCGACACTGACCTCCATGCTTCCTCCCGCTCGCCGCTCCTGGTACAACTAGAACAGGTTCTAGCTTACCGCCGGGGCCCGGTACGACACCACAACGAGACCGGCGGGGTGGAGGTGACGGGTGCGGATCGACTATACGAGCGAGCAGCAGGCGCTGGCCGCTGAGCTGCGGGAATACTTCGCCGAACTGATGACGCCCGCGCGGCGGGAAAGTCTCGCCGCGCCGGGCGGCGAATACGGCGACGGGTTGGCGTACAAGGAAATCGTCCGGCAGCTCGGCAAGGACGGCTGGCTCGCGCTCGGCTGGCCGCGCGAGTACGGCGGCCAAGACCGGAGCATGCTCGACCAGCTGGTTTTCACCGACGAAGCGGCGATCGCCGGGGTGCCGGTGCCGTTCCTGACGGTGAACACGGTCGGCCCGACGATCATGCGGTTCGGCACGCCGGATCAGAAGGCGTTCTACCTGCCGAAGATCGCCGCGGGCGAGCTGCATTTCGCGATCGGCTACTCCGAGCCGGGCGCGGGCACGGACCTCGCCTCGCTGCGCACGCGGGCTACCCGCGACGGCGACGAGTACGTGGTCAACGGGCAGAAAATGTGGACCAGCCTGATCGAGTACGCCGACTACGTGTGGCTCGCCGCGCGCACCGATCCGGAGGCGCGCAAGCACAAGGGCCTGTCGATCCTGATCGTGCCGACCTCCGCGCCAGGCTTTTCCTGGACGAAGGTGCACACCGTCGCCGGGCCCGGCACCAGCGCGACCTACTACGACGACATCCGCGTGCCGGTCACGTCGCGGGTCGCCGAGGAGAACGCGGGCTGGCCGCTGATCACCAACCAGCTCAACCACGAACGCGTCGCGCTCACCTCAGCCGCACCAGTGCGGAAAGCCCTGGCCGACGTCGTGGAATGGGCCCGCGAGGAGTCGCTGACCGACCGCGAATGGGTCCGGACGCACCTCGCGCGCGTGCACGCCTACGCGGAGTACCTGAAGCTGCGGAACTGGAAGATCGCCTGGGCCGCGGCAGCGAGCGAACTCGGCCCGGCCGAGGCGTCGGCGACCAAGGTGTACGGCACCGAGATGGCGATCGAGGCGTACCGGCTGCTGATGGAGGTGGTCGGCGCGGCCGCCGTGGTGCGCGACGGCTCCCCCGGCGCGGTGCTCGCGGGACGGCTGGAACGGCTGCACCGCTCGGCGTTGATCCTCACTTTCGGCGGCGGCACCAACGAGGTGCAGCGCGACATCGTCGCCGCCACCGCCCTCGGCCAGCCCGTGACGCGTTAGGAGTTCTCCCGGTGGACTTCTCCCTCACCGAAGCACAAAACGACCTTTCCGCGCTGACCCGGCGCATTCTCGCCGACCAGGTCACCGCGGAATCGCTGGGCCCGCACGGCTCCGGCGGTTTCGATGCTCCACTGTGGACGGTTCTGGCCCGGTCCGGCGTCCTCGACGCGGCCCTGCCCTCGACGGTCGGCGGCGGCGGTTTCGGGTTGCTGGAACAGTGCTCTGTCCTGATCGAGATCGGCCGCGCGGTCGCTCCGGTCCCCTATCTGTCGTCGGTCGTCCAGGCTGGCTCGGTGCTCACTGATCCGTTGCTGGCCGAGCGATGGCTGCTGCCGGTTTCGCGCGGTAAAGCCGTGCTCGCTGTCGCCCTGGGCGGATCGTTCGTCGCTTCAGACGGACGCCTCACGGGTACGCAGACCGCTGTTCCCTTCGCAGCCTTCGCGGACGCCTTACTCGTCGAAGCTGCCGACGGCGTGTACATCGTCGAGAAGGACGCTGTTGGGGTCTCTATCGACGCGCAGTCCACCACGGACCATGCTGACGCTGGTTTGGTGACGCTGTCCGACGCCCCCGGAGTCGCTCTCGGCGATGTCGGCGAACAGCTGCGCCTTCGCGGCGCTCTCGGCGCTTGCGCGCAACAGTTGGGTGTCTTGGAATGCGCGCTCGAACTGACCGCTGCGTACACGCGCGAACGCAAGCAGTTCGACAAGGTGCTGGGCAGCTTTCAGGCCGTCCGACACCGCCTCGCCGACGCGTACATCGACGTCGAGGCCGTACGGCTGACGCTGTGGCAGGCAGCCTGGAAACTCTCCGAGGGTCTGCCCGCTGCCGCTGACGTGGCCACGGCGAAGTTCTGGGCCGCCGAAGCCGGACATCGCGTCGCGCACACCGCAGTGCACCTGCACGGCGGCGTCGGCATCGATGTCGAGCACCCCATCCACCGCTACTTCGCCGCCGCGAAGCGCCTGGAGTTCACCAGCGGCGGCGCGACGGAGCAGCTGTTGGGGTTGGGCAGGGCTCTCGTGAGCGGCAATCCCGGTTAGAACCGCGATCGCCGCTCACGAGTCCAACGGCGTGATGTGCCGCAGCCGACGCGGTCCGGTATCCGGCCGCGTCGGCGGTGCGCCCACCACCAGCCGCGCGTTGGCGACGAACGCCCCGTCCGGCGACGCGAGGATCGGATCCAACGCCAACGACCGCACCTCGGGGTTGTCCTCCGCGAGCGCCGCGACGCGCAACACCATGTCCTGCAACGCAGCGAGGTCCGCAGGCTCGTCGCCGCGATACCCCGTCAGCAACGGCGACGTACGCGGCTCACGAATCAGCGTCGCCGCGTCGACGTCCGTCAACGGCACCGCCCGGTACGCGCGGTCGCCAAGCAGCGTGCTGACCAACCCGGACAGCCCGAACGACACGAGCGTGCCGAACGACGGATCGTCCTGCAGCCCGATCGCGCACGACAGCCCCTTCGGCGCCATCCGTTGCACGTACACGTCTTCGTCGCCCGACACCGCGCACAGATCCCGGTACGCACCGCGTACGGAGTCTTCGGACATCAGGTCAAGCCGTACGCCCGCGAAGTCCGGCCGCCCCCGCAACCGCTCGTCCACCGCCTTCAACGTGACGGGGTAACCGAGTTCAGCCGCGGCGGCCACTGCGCTGTCCTCACTGGACGCCACCCGGAACGGCACCACATCCACGCCGTAACAGCTGAGCAACCGCACCACGTCGTCGTCCGACAACAGCGTCGAACTGCCGTCCTCCGGCAACAACTCGCGCACGATCTCCTGCGCCTGCTCGACATGCAGCCCGCCCGGCCGCACCAACGTCCCCTGCGGCCGCTGCCGCCACGCCGCGTACCGCACCACGCGCGCCAACGCGTTCACCGCGCGCTCCGGACTCGAATACGACGGAATCGACCCACGCGTCGGCACCCCGTCGTCGGACAGCACCGCCAGCTCGTCCGGCACGCCCTCCGCCGCAAGGAACGTCGAGACAATCGGCTTCGACTGCTTCATTTCCGACACCGCTTCGCGCAACGCTCGCGCGTACGCAGCCCCCGGAATCGCCACCGGCGGCGCGAAGACCGCTATCAACGCGTCGGTCTCCGGCGAATCCAACGCTTCGCGCACCGCCGTCGCGAACTCGTCCGGTCCCGCTTGCGGCCCGATGTCGACCGGATCGAACGCCAGCCGCAGCCCCTCCGCGCGGGCGGTGTCGGCGGCCAGCAACCCGATCGCACTGGAGTTCCCGACAATCCCGATCCGAGGCCCCGCCGGCAACGGCTGATGCGCGAACACCAGCGCCGTGTCGAACAACTGCGCCAGCGACTCAACGCGTACAACGCCAGCCTGCTCGAACAACGCCTGCACACTGGCCTCGTCGACCTCCGCCGACGTCGCCGCGAGCTGCGGCCGCACCGCATGCCGCCCGGACTTCACCGCCACGATCGGCTTCGACCGCGCCAACCTGCGCGCGAGCCGCGCGAACTTCCGCGGGTTGCCGAACGACTCCAGATACAGCAACACCAGATCGGTGTCGGGATCGGTTTCCCAATACTGCAGCAGATCATTGCCGGACACATCCGCCCGGTTGCCCGCCGACACAAACGTCGACAACCCGAGCCCGCGCGACCCCGCGTCGGCAAGAATCGCCGTCCCGAGCGCGCCTGACTGACAGAAGAACCCAGTCCGCCCCCGCTTCGGCAATCGCGGCGCGAGCGTCGCATTGAGTCGAACGTCCTTCGCGGTGTTCAGCACCCCCAACGCATTCGGCCCGACTACGCGCATCCCGTGCGCCCGCGCCTCGCCGACCAGCCGCAACTCCGCGTGCAACCCGAGCGGCCCGGACTCGGCGAACCCGCCGGACACGATCACCAGCGTCTTGACGCCCTTGGCCAAACAAGCGTCCAACACCGATTCGACAGCCTCCGCGGGCACCGCCACCAACGCGAGATCGACGGGATCCGGAATATCCAGCACCGACGGATACGCCCGCACCCCGCGAACCGACCGATGCTCCGGATTGACCGGGTAAACGGCCCCCGCGAAGTCGGCCGCGAGCATGTTGGCGAACGCGACATGCCCGACCTTGGTGGGATCCGCCGACGCCCCGATCACCGCCACCGTGTCCGGATGGAGCAGATTGTGCACACTCCGCGCCTCCGCGGCTTGCTCCCGCGACCGCGCGACCGCGAGCGACTCCTCCGTGGGGTCGATGTCGAACTCGAGATGCAGCACGCCTTCCTCGATCGCGCGGCTGACCTGGTAGCCCGCGTCGCGGAACACGCGCACCATCGCCGCGTTCTCGCTCAGCACCTCCGCGACGAACCGCCGCAGCCCGCTCTCCGACGCCGCCGCCGCGAGGTGCTCCAGCAGAATCGACCCGAGCCCGCGCCCCTGATGCTTGTCGTCCACGACGAACGCGACCTCCGCCGACGGCCCCTGATCGAGCCGCTCGTAGCGCCCCACCGCGACCACGTCGTCCCCGAGCAAGGCCACAAACGCGACCCGATCGTGGTGGTCCACAGTGGAAAACCGCTCAAGATCCCGCGGCGGGATGCGAGGGTAGGCGCCGAAATACCGGAAGTACCGGGTGCGCTCGGAAAGCCTGCCGTGCAACGCGACGAGCCCGTCGGCGTCACTGGGCACGACGGGTCGCAAGTGGACAGTGCCGCCGTCGGAGAGGACGACGTCGGCTTCCCAATCGCGGGGGTAGTCGTAAGGATCGCGCTTTCCGCTTGGGACGGGGTGCTCTGCCGAAGCGGAATGGTCCGACGCCACCCGCTTGCCAGCCGCCGCAGAATCCTCCGCTCCGAAATCGCCAGACATCGCCTCACCTCTCGCCGTGGCGCTCCCGTCCGCCGCGCCGGGTTCCCTGGCCGCGGACGGGCCGGACGCCGCGTTGCTGCTGTCCGCGGCGGAGTTCCCCACCGGCGCGTTTCCACTCATCCCGAAACCGGCGGCTCCAGTCTCACCCGCCGTCCCGTCGCCGCCCGTCGCATCGCCGCCATTCATCGCCCACCGCCGCTCATCGCCCCGGGTTCTCCAGCTGGCGCAAGCCGTTCCGAGGCCGCGCGTCCGCCAGCCGCCGGGTTCGCGGTCGAAGCCCCGCCGGAGGCACCCGGCACGCCGCTCCGCGCGGGTCCGCCCGGTGCGCCGCCCTCGCTGTGCTTGGCGGCGGCCGATCCGAGCGTTCCGGTGCCTTCGGGATTCCGCGCTCCTGGCCCGGGCGTCGTGCGGTGCGCGCCGGAGCCGGGATGGCGAGGCTGGTCGGGCATGGTCAGTCCCTCGGATCGTCCGGGTCGAGGCCGTGCAGCGGGAAGATCGCGCGGCGGGTGTCGCGGATCGCGATGTCCACCGGGTCGTCCGCGTCGTCGCCCCACGGTTTGAAGGCGGTGTCCTTGCCGTCGGTCATCGCGGCGGGGAGGTCGGCCGCCGGAGCCGCGCGCGTGACCGTCGAGACCCAGCCGGGCGGCAGCGGCGTTTCCGGCGGGACATCGCGGTCCAGCACGGTCGCCATCAGGTGCGTCCACGAGCGCGGCACCACGCGGATCAGCTGGTATCCCCCGCCGCCGACGGCCAGCCAGCGGCCGTTCGCATAGCGTTCGGCGAGGTCGCGCAGGGTGGAGTAGATGGTGCGGTGGCCGTCGACCGACAGGGACATGTCCGCCATCGGGTCTTCCTCGTGCGAGTCGACCCCGCACTGCGTGACGAGCAGCTGCGGCTGGAACTCTTGCAGCACAGCGGGAACGACCGCGTCGAACGCCCGCAGCCACCCGGGGTCCCGCGTGTGCGGCGGCAGCGGGATGTTCACCGCCGTGCCGGATGCCTTGCCCTTGCCGACCTCGGCGGAGTAGCCGGTGCCGGGCCAGAGCGTGAACGGGTGCTGGTGCATCGAAACGGTGAGGACGCGCGGGTCGTCGTAAAACGCGGCCTGGACGCCGTCGCCGTGGTGCACGTCGGTGTCGACGTACGCGATGCGGTCGAAGCCGTGGTCGAGCAGCCACGAGATGGCGATCGCGCAGTCGTTGTAGATGCAGAACCCGGAGGCGTGATCGCGCATCGCGTGGTGCAGCCCGCCCGCGATGTTGACTGCCCGCCGCACCTCGCCGTCGGCGATCTTGCGGGCGGCGAGCAGCGTCGAGCCCACGACCAGCGCGGTCGCGTCGTGCATCCCGGGGAACACGGGGTTGTCGTCGGTCCCGAGCCCGTGCCCGACGTCCCAGCTGACGTCCGGAGCCTCCCGCACCGCGGCCAAGTACTCGGGCGCGTGCACGCGCAGCAGCTCCTCGTCGCCGGCCGCGGTGGGCACGAGCAGTTCGACCCCGTCGAGCACGCCCAGCTCAGCGGCGAGCCGCACGGTGAGGTCGAGCCGGACGGGGTTGAACGGATGGTGCCCGCCCAGGTCGTACTTCAGCAGCGACGGATCCCAGACAACTGCAGGCGACGACATGCCCCGCACTGTACTTCCCCGCCGCGCCCCGAGCCGGGTTCCGCAACAGGCCAGAACCCACCCACGCGCCCCTTCAGCCGCCGGATTCCGCGGCGGGGCGAAACTCAGCCGCGCGTCCAGACGACGCCGCGCGCCTCGTACTCCAGCATCTCCTCCAGCCCGGCCGCCGCGTCGGCGCCGAGTTCCCGTTTGACCAGCCACAAGGCCAGGTCCAGCCCGCTCGTGATGCCGCCCGAGGTGACCACGTCGCCGTCGTCGACCACGCGGGCTTTCTTGACCACGCCTCCCTGCTGGACAAGCGTCTCGACCGCGCCGTGGTGCGTCGTGCACGGACGTCCGCGCACCAGTCCGGCCGCGCCGAGCAGAAGCGTGCCCGTGCAGAGCGACGCCAGAGTCAGCCCCTTGCGCGGCGCGGCGGCGAGCGCGTCCGGCAGCACCCGGCGGTCGATCTCCGCCCAGATGCCCGGACCCTTCCGCTTCCCGTAACCGCCGCCGGGCACGACGATGATGTCAGCGTCCTGCGGGGACCAGCCGCGCTCGACCTCCACCTTCGTCCCGTACGAAGCGCGCACGAAGCCCGGCCCGTCCACGCGCACGTATGAAACGTCCGTGCCGCGCTTCGCGTGCATGCCCGCCGCGGAGAACACCTCGTACGGACCGGCGAAGTCCTGCTCCTCGACGCCGTCGAACAACACGACCTGCACCCGCAACGGCCGCCGCCCGACCGCGGCCTCAGTCGCCGCCGCCCCGGTCGCTGCTCCGGTCGATGCAGCCTCGGTCCCTGCAGCAGCCCCAGCCGCCGCAGCAGCAGTCGGTACCGCCGCGGCGGACGTCGCCGCCATCGCCGCTCCGGCCGCCGCCGACCCGCGCAGGAATGTCCTTCGCTCCATGAACGCCGCCTCTCGCCTGGAAAAGCCTTCCGGACGAGAAGTCGGCCCGCGGCACCGAAAGTTCCGGCGAATTCAGCCGCGTTCGGGGCCGGTGGCCGCCGGACGTTCCGGATCCCGCGACCAGTGCGACCACGACCCCGCATACAGCGCCGCGGGCTCCGCACGCCCGGCTACCTCCAGCGCGAGCACCACCGAGGACGCGGTCACGCCCGAACCGCAGTAAGCGCCGACCGGAACGCCCTCGGCCAAACCCAGCGACGCGAACCGCTCGGCAAGCTCGGACGGCGACTTCCAGCGCCCGTCCGCACCCGCGTGCTCGGACGGCGGCGCGCTCACCGCACCCGGGATGTGCCCGGCGCGCGGGTCGACCGGCTCGGTCTCGCCTGTGTAGCGGACGTGCGCCCGCGCGTCGAACAGCACGCCTTCGCGCGCGAGCGCCGCCGCGTCGTCCGCCGACAGGACCGGCATGCCGCCCGGCTTGACCTCGATGTCGCCCGGCTCCGGCGACGACGCCTCGGCCGTCACTTCCCGCCCCTCGGCCAGCCACGCTGTGTAACCGCCGTCGAGCACCGCGACCTCCGGATGGCCGGCCCAGCGCAGCAGCCACCAGGCCCGCGCGGCGACCGAGCCGTCGGCGTCGTCGTACACGACCACCGGACGCCCGTCCCGAACGCCCGCTTTGCGCAGCTCACGCTGCAGCACGGCGGGGTCGGGCAGCGGGTGTCGGCCGCCGTCTCCTGGCGGCGAGGCCAGCGCCGTGTCGAGGTCGACGAACACCGCCCCGGGCACGTGTCCCTCCTGGTAGGACTCCGCTCCGGGCGGTCCGCCGAGCCGCCAGCGGACGTCCAGCACGACGGGACGCTCGCGATCGGGGAACGCGGCGAGCTCAGCGGGCGAGATCAACGGTCGCATGGCCCCATCCTGCAGGTCCGGACGCGGTTCGCGCATCAGGGCAGGACTTTTCGGCGGGGCCGCGCCGTTACGCCGAGGCGGGCCGTCGCTGTCGGGGCCAACGACTACGATGAGCTACGCGGACGAAGGGGACAGCGTGAACGATCTCATCGACACCACCGAGATGTACCTGCGTACCATCTACGAGCTCGAAGAGGAAGGTGTCGTCCCGCTGCGGGCCCGGATCGCGGAGCGGCTGCAGCAGAGCGGGCCCACCGTGAGCCAGACCGTGGCCAGGATGGAGCGCGACGGGCTGGTCGTCGTCGCCGACGACCGGCATCTGCAGCTCACCGACCACGGCCACGACCTCGCCGTCGCGGTCATGCGCAAGCACCGGCTCGCCGAACGCCTCCTCGTCGACGTGATCGGCCTCGAGTGGGAGCACGTGCACAACGAGGCGTGCCGCTGGGAGCACGTGATGAGCGAGGCCGTCGAGCGCAAGCTGGTGAAGCTGCTCGACCACCCGACCACGTCGCCCTACGGCAACCCGATCCCCGGCCTGGACAAGCTCGGCGACGGCGATCCCGCGCCGCGCGCCGAGGACGGCCTGGTGCGCCTCGACGAGTACGCCCGCACCGGCGGCGGCGAGGTGGAGATCCGCCGCATCGCCGAGCACGTGCAGCTCGACGAGTCGCTGCTCACCGAGCTGCGGACGGTCGGGATCGTGCCCGGCGGGCTCGTCACGGTCGGCAGGGCTTCCGGCGGCAGCGCGACCGTCGAGGTCAAGGGCACCGAGACCACGGCGCAGGTGTCCACCGCGGCGCTGCACGCCGTGCTGGCGCTCGCCAAGTGACCCCGGCGACCGACGCGGCGCGCGCGTTCCGGGAGGTCCACGGGCGAGCCCCGGCAGGCGTGTGGTCCGCGCCGGGCCGGGTGAACCTGATCGGCGAGCACACCGACTACAACGACGGTTTTGTGCTGCCCTTCGCGCTCCCGCACCGGCTCGCCGCGGCCGCTTCCCCGCGCCAGGACGGCAAGCTCCAGGTCGCCACCCTCGGCGACGACGGGCAGCTGCAGCACTCCGGCCCGCACGACATCGCCGCGCTCGAACCGGGTTCGGTGCCCGGATGGGCCGCGTATCCCGCCGGGGTGGCGTGGGTGCTGCGCGACCAGGGTTTTGCCGACGGAGCGGACCTGGTCATCGCCGGCGACGTGCCTTCCGGGGCCGGGCTTTCCTCCTCTCACGCGCTGGAATGCGCGGTTTCGCTGGCGTTGCTGGGCGTGGCCGGGGTGGAACTCGAAGACGGCGGAGCGAACACTCCCGCGCGTCCGGAGATCGCGCGCTGGGTGCAGCGGTCGGAAAACGACTTCGTCGGCGCGCCCACCGGGCTGCTCGACCAGACGGCGTCGCTGTGCTGCGAGGACTCGCGGGTGCTGTTCCTCGACGTCCGCTCGGGCGAGATGGAGCAGGTGCCGTTCCCGCTCGGCGAGGCCGGGCTCCGGGTGCTGATCATGGACACCCGCACCAAGCATTCCCACACCGACGGCGGCTACGGCGCGCGGCGGCGCGGCACCGAGCGCGCGGCGGAACTGCTCGGCGTGAAGGCGCTGCGCGACGTCGCGCTCGACGGCCTCGACGAAGCCCTCGCGCGACTGCCCGAGGACCTGGTTCCGCTGGTGCGCCATGTGGTCACCGAGAATCAGCGGGTGCTCGACGTGGTCGCATTGCTGCGCGAGAAGAAGCTCGCCGAAATCGGACCGTACCTCGACGCCTCGCACGTGAGCATGCGCGACGACTACCGCATCTCGACGCCCGAACTCGACCTCGCGGTCGACTCGGCCCGGTCGGCCGGCGCGCTGGGCGCGCGGATGACCGGCGGCGGGTTCGGCGGCTCGGCGATCGCGCTGGTCCGCGACGAGGATCTGGACGGAGTGCGCACCGCGGTCGAAACCGCCTGCGAGCAGGCCGGGTTCCGCCGCCCGCGGATGTTCACCGCGGTGCCGTCGCGCGGCGCGGGCCGCGACGAGGCCTGATTTCCGGAGCAACCCCCGGAGGGTCCGACACGTCGCTCTGAGGGGAGACTGTGCCGCAGAGTCGCCACCCCTCAGCAGAAAGGCCTTGACGTGACGGACCAGCAAAGCCCCCTGAAGCTCATCGTGACGGGCGGCGCGGGGTACGTGGGCAGCGTGTGCGCCGCCCGCCTCATCGAAGCGGGTCACCAGGTCACCGTGGTGGACGACCTGTCGACCGGGCACGCGGACGCGGTGCACCCGCAGGCGCGTTTCGTCGAGGGCGACGCCGCCGAGGTCGCCGCTGACATTCTCGGCGAGGGTTTCGACGGCGTGCTGCACTTCGCCGCGAAGTCGCTGGTGGGCGAGTCGATGGCCGACCCGGCGAAGTACTGGGAAGGCAACGTGGTGACCTCGCTGCGACTGCTGGAGGCGATGAAGAAGCACGGCACGCCGCGCCTGGTGTTCTCCTCGACCGCGGCGACCTACGGCGAGCCCGACGTGTCGCCGATCCCGGAAACGGCCCCGACGCAGCCGACCAACACCTACGGCGCCTCGAAGCTCGCCATCGACCACGCGATCACCAGCTTCGCCCGCGCCCACGGCATCGCCGCGGTCAGCCTGCGGTACTTCAACGTGGCCGGTGCCTACGGCGCGTTCGGCGAACGGCACACCACCGAAACCCATCTCATTCCTCTCGTTCTCCAGGTCGCGACCGGCGACCGCGAACACATCTCCATCTACGGCGACGACTACCCGACGCCCGACAAAACGGCCGTCCGCGACTACATCCACGTGGTCGACCTCGCCGACGCCCACCTCCTCGCCCTGCGCCACGCCGCCGCCGGCGAGCACCGCATCTACAACCTCGGCAGCGGCACCGGCTTCTCGGTGCTGGAGGTCGTTGAGGCCTGCCGCCGGGTGACCGGGCACGCGATCCCCGCCGTGGTGGCCCCGCGCCGCGCGGGCGACCCGTCGGTGCTGGTGGCGTCGAGCGACAAGGCCAACGGCGAACTCGGCTGGACGCCCAAGCTGACCGACCTCGACGGGATCGTGACGGACGCTTGGCAGTTCACCCAGTCGCGTCTTTCCTGACGACGGTTCCCGCCCGCCGGCGGCAGGCTGCGGGCGATATTTGCTTCGGGTCTGGCGGTTTGGGGCGGGGATTCAGGCGGATCCTCGCCCCGCTCCGTTGCGGGGGCCTTGATCGGGGAACCGCTCGGTGCGCCTAGCCGGGCGCTGAAAGTCCACTGAGGACTCACGGTGCGCCGTCAGCGCAGGCCACGGACGGAACCTCGTTCCACCGTCTCGGCGATGAACCGTTTCGCGAGGGCGCAACTCTGCTCCCCGCCGGCCCGCCGCGCGGTCAGCCCCGTTCATCGCATCCCCCTCGGCGGCCCCGGCTCGGCAGCACTCCCCGGTTCCGAAGGCGGAGACAACCCGAGATCCACCGCCGTACTGAGGTCGGCGAGGCCGATCAGTTTCGCCGGGTCCGTGCCGATATTCCAGGCAGCCTGCAGCAACTCCGCCACCATATGGCTAGGATCGGCCTCGACAGCGTTCGCCAATGCCATCCCGGCCAACGCGCCTTCCCCACGCATCAAAGCGGTGTACCCGAGACAGAGCGCAGCCTCGGCGCGATGCGGCGGAGGCAATTCGCGGACGAGCGTCAGCCACACCTCCTCAGCCTCCCGGGTCAGCGGCGTATGCGGCGGGACCGCAAGGGCCATGCACGCGTCACGGATGGGGGTGAACATCAGTGCGTGAGCCAGCCGAACGGCCTGGTCGTCGTCGGGCGGGCCAGCACCTCTGCGCTGGCGGAGGAACGCGTCGCGGAGTTCGGTCGCCGCAGCGTCCAAGACATCACTTTGCGACATTCCGGGGCTGTACAACGGTTCCGGGGACGACGCCAGCAGTTCGGCGCGACGAGCGATCGCGTCCGGGGAACGCGGTTCCAGCAAGGCGGCTAGCTCTTCACGGCTGCGAAAGACGACGAAACCCGCCTCCGTAGTCGCGGCGGCGATGACCGTTTCCTGCGGATCGGGCACAACGCCGCTGCAGTCCGGATCCAGATAGCACGACCAAGGCGCACCGGGTTCGATCTCGGCGGCCCACAGTGCGTGGAACAGGCGGAGGTTATTTCGAGTCAGGACCCGCCGAAGCTCGGCTAGGAATTCCCTATGGGGTGGACCGCTTTCGTCAGGCAAGCCGCCGACAAGGACAACGGTGACGCCGTTGTGCTCGTGGTCGGCGAAGCGCGGGATCAGCGCTTCCGCTTGCTCTGCCTGGAATTCTCGCGGCGGAAGGTCGGCGCGCAGCATCAGGCCGATCGTGGTTCCGGGGAGGCGATGGCCCAGCAGCACAAGGGAATCAGCGGGACGGAAGCCGAGCAGGTACGGGAGGGAAGCGATGAGGTCGGCCGGATTGCGGAGGGTGGCCCGGGAGATGCCGGGCGGCGTCGAGGTGGTCACGCCTCCACTGTGCGCCGGAAAAGCGCGAGTCAAGGCCAGCGCGGCAAATCTGTGGACGACGGCAGGCCGTTGTGGACAACCGCGTCACCGGCGAAGAGGACCAGCGGAAATTGTCGGTGGTGTGTGCATCAACAAAACTGTCCACAATAGACAAATGCTGCCGGAGCCAGCGAAAGGCTCCGGCAGCACTGGTCACAACACACTCAGCCGCAGTGTTCGAACGGGCTTTCGTACGACGAAGAGCCGACCGAACCGCCCCACTTGACGCACGTCGAACCGGCGGTCTTCTTCACCGGACCCGCGTAGTAGGTGAAGTTCCCCGAGTCCGTAGCCCTGGTCGAGCCCTGCACCTCCAGGAACGCCGAAGCCGCACTGGCGGTCCCCAGCGAAACCGCCTTCAGGGTCGTCACGCAGTTCTCTTTGGAGGACGAGTTGTACAGCAGGTACGCGGTGCCCGCCGTCCCCAGCGCCTGCTGGTCGATCACCGAGAAGCCCGACCCGCACACCTGCGTCGCCGAGTACGGGTTGCCGCCGCAGCCGTTCTTGCTCGTGAAGTCCTTCTTGCCGTAGTATGGCACCGCGACGCCGTTCAGCACGGCCTTCTGCGTCACGCCGTTCAAGTTCTCTTCGAAGTGCAGGTGCGGTCCGGTCACCCCGCCGGTCGCGCCCGCCTTGCCGATCTCCTTGCCCTGCCCGACGCTCTGGCCCACCGAGACTTCCTGCTCGGACAGGTGCGCGTACCGGGTCCGCCAGCCGCCGCCGTGGTCCAGTTCGATCCAGCGGCCGTAGCTGGTGCTGCCCTCGTTCGCGACGCGCGTGACCGTCCCGGGCGCGGCCGCGAGCACCGGCATGCCGGTGATGCCGGACTTCTGGAAGTCGACCGAGTTGGCCGGGTTGTGGCCGCTGAAGGTCGCCGCGGTGACCGTGACGCCGCACTTGAACGGCACCTGGAAGTTGGGGGCCGCGGACGCCGCCGACTGGGCGGCGAGCGTCAGGCCGCACGCGGGCAAGGCCACCGCGGCCGCGACCGCCGCGAACCGTCTCAATCTGGACATGGGGCGTACCTCCTGGTGGGGGAAATGTCCGAGCACCTCCAGCCAAGCCCGAGCCAGTACATTTTCCGTACAAGACGACAGGGAGGGCCCATGGGCACACCGGCGGCCTCGCTCGCCAACGCCCGGCGGCGGTTCGAGGGCGCCGACTGGGTGCGCTGGGGCGTGCTCGCCGTGCCGCCTCTGTTCGCGATCCCGAACGCGCGGCCGTGGGCGTGGCCGCTGATCGGGCTGGTCCTCGTGCTGTCCGTCCCGGCGCTCTGGCTCACCCGCGAGTCGAAACCGCGCTGGCTGATGCCCGTGACCATGATCGCCGTGGTCGCGGCGGCGGGAGCGCTCTGGATCATCCAGCCGAGCAGCTGGACCTCGACGACGATGTTCGGCGCGGTCTTCTACACCCTGCGCGTGAGCAGCCGGATCGCGGCGGCGGTCGCCCTCGCCGTGGCTTCGGCGGCGATCCTCGTCTGGTCGATCGCCTACGACCTCGATTGGCTGAACGCGGTCGCCCTCTTCGCGATCCTCGTCGTGATGGTGCTGCTCGCCATCAACCGCCGGGGTCGCGCGGAACGGCTGGAGCAGACCGAACTCGCGCTCGCCCGCGCCCAGACCGCCAGCGAGGAACACGCCCGCGCCGCCGCGCTCGCCGAACGCGCGCGCATCGCCCGCGAACTGCACGACGTCCTCGCGCACTCCCTCGCCGGTCTCGCGCTCAACCTTCAGGGCGCGCGCCTGATGCTGGTCCGCGACGGTGCGAGCGAAGAGTCTCTCGCGCAGATAGAACGCGCGCAGAAGCTGGCGACAGACGGTCTCGCCGAAGCGCGCAAGGCGGTCGCCGCGCTGCGCGAAGACGCCGTACCCGTGGAACGCTCGGTCTCAGACCTGCTAGCCGCGTACAGGCTCGACACCGGCTCTCGCGCCGACCTCGTGATCGAAGGCGAACCACGCGAGCTAGACGCAGCTGTCGGCACCACGCTCGTACGCGCCGTACAGGAGGCCCTCGCGAACTCGCGCAAACACGCGGGCGGTCCCGCCGTCGACGTCACGGTGGCCTTCAACAAAGACGAAGTCGACTTAACGATCATCGACCACCAAGGCCGCCGTCCGCCGGAGCCGCCGTCGCCGGGATACGGTTTGCGTGGCATGGGCGAACGGGTCGCACTGTTGAACGGGAAGCTCGAATGCGGCCCTGGGGAGGACGGATGGCGGATTCAGCTCACAGTGCCGGCGTGACGCTTCGCGTGGTGCTGGCCGACGACCAGGCAGTGGTGCGCGAAGGGCTCGTAACGCTCCTAGGGCTCCTGCCGGGCGTCGAGGTCGTAGGCGCGGCGGCAGACGGCGTACAGGCTCTCGAACTTGTCGCCGAGCACCAGCCAGACGTACTGCTCGTTGACCTGCGCATGCCGAACCGCGACGGCGTCGAGACGACCGAACTGGTCCGCGCGCAGCATCCGAAGACCGAAGTAGTCGTCCTCACCACGTACGCCGACGACGATTCCCTGCTCGCCGCGCTCAAAGCAGGTGCCCGCGGCTTCCTCACGAAGGACGCCGACGCCGACGCGATCGTCCGCGCGCTCCGTTCCGCGGCCGCCGGTCAGTCCACTGTGGACGGCGCGCTCCAGCAACGGCTGGTAGCGGCCGCGACAAGCCGCTCCCCCGTGCGCACGAAAGAACTCGAAGGCCTTACCGCGCGCGAAGTCGAGGTGTTGCGGCTGATCGCGGCCGGCCTGTCGAACACGGAGATCGCGCGCACCCTCGTGGTCAGCGAGGCGACGGTGAAGACGCACGTCAATCACCTGTTCTCCAAGGCGGGCCTGCGCGACCGCGCCCAAGCCGTCGCGTTCGCCTACCGCGCCGGGATCGCCGAGTAGAACGCCTGCTTCCCGCCGACGATCGGCAGCGTCACCGTCGTCCCGGTCAGGTCAAGCGACAGCCCGGTGCCCGGCTCCGGCCGCAGCGTGAAGTCGTGGTCGCTGGACGCCAGCACGAACTCCAGCCGATGCCCCGCGGCCACGATGTAGTCCTTCGGCATCAGCGAAACCTCGATGCGGTACCGCTGTCCGGGCGTGATCGGCGACGTGACCGACGGGCTGACGCGGTTCTGCGGATCCGTCCAGCCCCGGCTGATCACGTGGGAAGTGCCGTCCGGCGCACGGTCCAGCAGCACCGCGGTGACGTTCGCGGCAGGGCGGTCGAACGACAGCCGCAGGTCAGCTTTCGCGGTTCCGGACAGCCGGACCGGCTCCGTGACCGCGGAAGTGCGGTAGCGCAAGCGGTTCCCGGACGACGCCGCGTCGGCGAGCTGTTCGATCTTCTTGCTCGCGTCGTCGGCCAGCGTTTCGACGGTCGGACGGCCGGGCACCGGCTGCCGGTCGAGCGTCCCGGTCGAACGTCCGCCCGGCCACGGGTGCAGCTCGACGTCCGAGGTGCCTGGCGCGGGCCATTCGGCCTCGTCGACCCACGACTTGTCCTCGCGCTGGATCGTCGCCTTCGGCTCGCGCTCGATGCCGTTGTCGATGCCGTAGAGGTAGTGCGACATCCACTTGTTCAGCGTCGTGAGCCAGACGTCGCGGCGCAGCGAAATCGGGTCCGCGTGGCCGGACTGGTGCAGCCAGATCTTGTGGTCGACGCCGTGCTTCTTCAGCGCTTCGTACCAGGTCGCGACCTGCTCGGTCTTCACGTTCCAGTCGTTCAGCCCGTGCACCGCGAGCACCGACGCGTGCACCTTCCCGACGTCGTCGCGGTAGTTCCGCACGTCCCAGAACTGGCTGTAATCCCCGGTCAGCCGGTCCTGATCGGCGGTGAGGCCGTCGAGCACCGGACGGCAGACCTGCCGGTCAGCGCGCGAATAGACGTAGCCGGCGAGCACGTCCGTGTCCTCGCCCTGGTAACCGCCGGGAGCGACGACCGCGCCGGCATTCCGGTAGTAGCCGTACCAGCTAGAAATGGCGGCGATCGGCACGATTGTCTCGAGCCCTTCGACACCGGTGCTCGCCACCGCGTTGGGCAGCGTGCCGTTGTACGACACGCCCATCATGCCGGTCTTCCCCGTGCTCCAGGTCGCCGCGACGGGCGCTCCGGCCTTGTCGTGCGCTTCGGCGCGACCGTTCAGCCAGTCGACCACTGAACGCGCGCCGATCGTCTCGTTCACGTCGCCGGTCGTCGGACAGCCGGTGGACAGCCCGGTGCCGAGGGATTCGCCGTACACGACAGCGAATCCGCGCGCGGCGAAGTAGTTCTGGTAGCTCCACCCGATCGGTGCCGCGACGTGCGGACCCGGCACGTACAGCTCGGTGTCGACGTCGTGGTTCGGCACGTCGTTGCCGCCCGCGAAGTACGGGCTCGCCTCGTACACGACAGGCACCTTCATGCCCAGCTCCGTGGCGCGCGGACGCACCACTTGCGCGTGTACGAGGTCAGGCTTGCCGTCATGGTCACTGTCGACCGGCGCGGTGACCCAGACGTCTTCGCGGATGACGTCAGCCGGATCGAAGACCGGTTGTGCTTGACCATCGGTGAAAACCGGCCCTGTCGGCGAAGCCGCTTCAGCGACCGCGGGCACGGACAACGTGGCCACTGCGACGAAAACGGCAGCGACTCGAGCGGCAACTCCCACCAGGACCCCCAAGCTGGACGAAGCAGGCGAGCAAGTTGAGAGTTCCGTCAACCGCAAGTCGCGTCAACCGACTAACGTCGGAGCCATGGACGCACCGATAGTCACGGTTACGGTCTATCCGCAGAACGCGCGCGTCACCCGTCGCTGTCAAGTCACTCCGGCTGACGGGTCCCGCGTAGAGATCACGGGTCTCCCCCTGTCGCTCGACGCTGCTTCGGTGCGCGTGAGCGGCGCGGGCGACGCCTTGGTCACTGGCGTCGACGTCGCGTACGCGCAGCACGCCGCGCCTGCTGACCCGACGCTGCGCGCGCTCGTGGAGCAGCGACGCGCGGACCAAGCGGCTGTCGACGAGGTCGCGGACGACGAGAGCGCTGCTGCGGCACGCGTCGACCTGTTGACCGGCGTCTCGCGACGCAGCGGAGCAAGCTTCGCGAAGGCGTTGGCCGGAGGCGACGCAGAACCTGGGCGTGTCCAGGAAGTGAGCGAAGCGCTCAGCACGCAGTTAGCGGTCGCGCTCAAGGAACGTCGCGCGCTCGCCACGAGGCTGGAACGGCTGCGCGAAGACCTCGCCGCGTTAGACCGGCAGATCGAAACTCGCAGCGCACAGTCCGAACAGGACAGTTCGACGATCACCGTGGAACTGGAATCCCCTGCCACCGCCGAAATCGAACTGTCCTATGTGGTCCCCGGCGCGCGCTGGGAACCCGGCTACGACGTCCGCGTACGCGGCACCGACGTCACGGTCACCTCGTACGGACTCGTCAGCCAGCACACCGGCGAGGACTGGCCGGAATGCGAGCTGACGCTGTCTACGGCCCGCCCGGCGAACACCGTCGTGATCCCGGAACTCCAGCCCTGGTACCTGGATCGGCAACAGCCCGAGCGACGGTCGATGGTGCCGCCCGCGCCCGCAGCGATGGCGTACGGCGGCGCAGCACCGGCCGGTCGAGACGGCTTCGCCGCGCACCTCTCCGCAGTGGAACAAGGCACCACCGCGGTCACCTACCGCCCGGCGCGCCCGGTCGGAATCCCGTCCGGCGCACAAGGTCACCGGACGACGCTCGCGCAGCTAGACCTGACAGCCGAACTCGACTACGTGACCGCACCGACGCAGGCAGCGGAGGCCTACCTGCGCGCGAAGGTGGTCAACACCGCCGAGCACACGCTTCGCGCCGGTCGCGCCGCGGTGTTCCACGAGGCCGAATTCGTCGGCAGCACGCAGCTGGAGCTGTGGGCTCCCGGCGAGGAACTCGAACTCGCGCTGGGCGTCGACGACCGGATCCGCGTCGAACGCGAACTGGTCAAGCGCAGTGCCAGCAAGGCGACGTTCTCCACGCAACGCCGCCGCGAAGCCGACTACCTGACGACCGTGACCAACCACAGCCCGCGCGAAGCCGTGGTGGCCGTGCTCGACCAGGCCCCGGTCTCCCGGGACGACTCGATCACGGTGCGGGACCTGCGGCTGAGTCCGGAGCCGGTCGAGCGCACCGAACTGGGCCAGTTCACCTGGCGGCTCACGATCGCGCCCGGGGCGTCCGCGACGGTCTCGCTCGGCTACCGGGTGGACGTCGCGAAGGGCGTCGAACTCAGCGGCTGGCGCGAGTGACGCGTCAGCCCTGGGAGATGTAGGCCTCCAGCTGTTCCTGGCTCTGCTCCAGCTGCTCCATCCGGATCTTCACCACGTCGCCGATGCTCACGATCCCGGCGAGGCGCCCGCCGTCGAGCACCGGCACGTGCCGGATCCGCCGTTCGGTCATCACCACGCTGAGCTGGTCCACCGGATCGTCCGGGGTGCAGCTGGCGACCATGGTGGTCATGATGTCCGCGACCGGCCCTTGCAGGACCGAAGGCCCGTGGTCGTTGAGCTTGCGCACGACGTCGCGTTCGGACACGATCCCGGCGATCCCGCCTTCGGCGTCCACCACGACCATCGCGCCGACGTTGTGCCGGGCGAGCCCCGCCAGCAGCTCGGCGACCGTCGTCCCCGGCGACACTGTGGCGACCGTCGCGCCCTTGCGCTGAAGCACATCCGCAATCCGCATGGCGATGCCCTCTCCTCGGTGAGTCGGGTCACATCAGGTTAGGGCCCCGCTGCCGTGTGCGAAAGTCCAGCGGGATGCGTCCGTTCGTGCTAATGCGCTCCTCCGTCGAACACCCGGCGCAACCGGGCGAGCCCGGGTCCGATCTGATCGGTGGCGATCGCGCCGTAGCCGAACAGCAGCCCGTGCCGCCGCGCCGCCACGGAGAAATCGCCGAGCGAGAACAGCCGGACGCCCGCCCCGGTCGCCTTCCGCGCGAAGCCGCGCAGGTCCCGGTCCGCCGACGCGCTCAGGTGCAGACCGGCCGACGCGGGCACCGGCTCCAGGACGTCGCCGAACTCGGCCCGCAGACCGTCCACGAGCAAGTCGTGGCGGGCGCGGTAGATGCCGCGCATCCGGCGGACGTGCCGGGCGAACCCGCCCTCGGCGATGAACGCCGCGACCACCGCCTGCTCGATTCCCGGGGAATGCCAGTCGGCGAGGTATTTCGCCTTCACGATCGCTTCAGCGAGAGCGGGCGGCGCGGCGAGAAAACCCAGCCGCAGCGCGGGCGACAGGACCTTCGAGAACGAGCCGACGTAGACCACCCGGCCGTGAGAATCCAAGCTGTGCAACGGTTCCAGCGGACGTCCGGAGTAGCGGAACTCGGTGTCGTAATCGTCCTCGACCACCACTGCCCCGTTGTCCTCAGCCCAATCCAGCAACGCTCGCCGGCGAGACGGCGACATCGCGACACCGAGCGGGTACTGGTGCGACGGCGTCACGTGCACCAGACGAGTGCCGGGCGGAATCGCGTCGACCACGATGCCCTCGTCGTCCACCGGAACCGGCGCGACGCGGACTCCGAGCGTGCCGAGCAGCAGGCGCGGCGGCGGATAACCGGGATCCTCGACCGCAGCCAGATCGCCGGGCCGCAACAGGACGCGGGCGACGAGGTCGATTGTCTGCTGCGCGCCCGAAGTGATCACGAGATGTTCGGGGCGCACGCGAACGTTCCGGGACACCGCGAGGTGCCGCGAGAGTTCGGTACGCAGCCGGGGATCGCCTTGCGGTTCGCCGTAAGTCATCAGCTCCGCGCGGGTACTGCGCAACGACTGGGTCATCAGGCGACGCCAGGTGTCGAACGGAAACAGCCGCACATCCGGGACTCCGGCGCGGAAATCGAACTCCGGCGGGTCCGTGAACGCCCGAGGCGGCGCGGGCACGTCTGTCCACTCTGGACGCGGCTGGACGCCCTCGGCGAGCCCGGCCGGTTCGACAGGACGCGGCGCGGCGCCGGCCCGCACATAAGTACCGGCTCCGACCCGGCCGGTGAGGAATCCTTCCGCGGTGAGGCGTTCGTACGCCGCGGTGACGGTGGTGCGCGAAACGGCCAGCTGGTGCGCCAGCTCCCGGGTCGGCGGCAGCGCGTCGCCGTCGCGGAGCCGCCCGTCGAGCACCGCTTCGCGGATCTGTCGGTAGATCTCGTCGCGGTGGCCGCGGGTGCCGGACAGGTCCAGGTGCAGGTCCACTCGTCCAGCCTAGATTGGTCCACCGCAGTTAGCTCTTCTTTGGCTCTCTTCCTGGACCGATCCGCCGGTTAGCGTGAGCCCATGACCACGTTCGACCTCGACCGGCAGTCCCTCCTCGTCCTCGACCCGATCGTCGCGAAGACCACCGCGGCGGACCTCGACCGGTCCACGCCGTGCGCCGGCTGGACGCTCGCCGATCTGCTCCGCCACCAAGTCAGCGAAAACCGCGCCTTCGCCGAAGCAGCGCGCAACGGCTCCGCGAAGGACTGGGACAGCGGTCAGCTCGGCGAAGACCCGTACGCCGCGTACGCAGCTTCGGTGACCGACTATCTCGCCGCGTACGGCGAAGCCGACGTCGCGGAACGCCAGATCGCCATCAACACCTTCGGCACCTTCCCCGGCACAGTCGCGATCGCGATGCACCTCGTCGACACCGTCGCGCACGGCTGGGACCTAGCCAAGACCCTCGACGTCGCCTACGACCCGGTGCCGGAAGCGGTGCACGCCGCCCTGCAATTCGCGCTGATGATCCCGACTGACCCGAAGGAACGCGTCGAGCGCGGAACCTTCGCGCCGGTAGTGCCGGTCAGCACCGACGAAAGCGAACTGGACCAGTTCCTCGGGTTGCTGGGCCGCGACCCGGAATGGCGGGTCAGCTGACCTTGTCCGCCGAAGCCGACCAGGTGTCGCAGGCGGACGGGCCGGCTCCGGTGTAGCCCGCCTTCGCCCAGGCCAGCTGGTTCGCGCGGGTGCCGTGGTCACCGCTGTCGTCGGCTCGGCCGTAGTCGGCGACAGCGGCGTTCGCGGTGGCCCGGCTGATCGACCCGTGGTCCGCCGCGGCGTTGAGGAACAGCGCGCCGAAGCAGTTGGCCTGCAGCTCGATCCGGCGCACGACGGCCTTGTCCGCGTCGCTGGTCGGCTCCGGCGAACCCATCTCCGCGCTCGCCGCGTCGAGGATGCCGCTCTCGCGCTGGACGTGGTGGCCGTACTCGTGCGCGAGCGTCGCCAGGTGCCGGGCCCGGCTCAGCCCGGCGTCCGACAGCATCCAGTCGGTGGGCGCGTAGATCGTGGCGTCGCCGCCGCAGTAGTACGCGACCGCTTCGTCCCTGGACGGCGCGTTGCCGCAAGCGCTGGTCTTCGGCAGCGTGACCGACACCTTGACCGGCAGGTTCGGCTCGTCCGCTTTGTCCAGCGCGGGCTGCCACGCCTGTTTCAGGCAGCCGACCAGCGCGGTGTAGAAGGTCTTGAGCTGCTCCGCGTCGCGGCTCAGATCCGGCAGATCGCACGACACCCGGCCGAGCGCGACGCCCTCGGCCAGCAACGGATTGCCGCTGAGCTTGCGCACCGGTTTGGCGTCCTGGCGGTCCGGCATCGCGTCGGCGTCCGGGGCCGCGATCGCGTGCCCGGACACCTCGTGCGGCACGACGGCCATGAGCGCGAGCGTGGCCGCGACGATCGCCACCGCGGCGACGGCGCCCAGCGCTTTGCCCGCTTTTCGGCGCGGCGGCGGTGGCTGCGGTCCTGCGGGAGGCCACGGGCCCCCGGCGTAATACGTCATTCCTCCCCCTCCCGGCCAGCATACGGAGACCGCGAGCCGCCCTGGATCACGAAACGGGAACGCCGGGCTCCTGGCCTGATCCGCGACCGGCAGCGAGACTGGACGTTATGACTGTCGAAGATCCGTACCTGTGGCTGGAAGACGTGACGGGCGACGAGGCGCTCGAATGGGTCCGTTCGCGCAACGCGGAGACGCTGGACGTGCTCACCGCGAGCGAGAGGTTCGGGCAGCTGCGGGACTCGATCCGCGAGGTGCTCGACGCGGGCGGCCGGATCCCGTACGTCGCGCGCCGGGGGACGCACTACTACAACTTCTGGCAGGACGCCGAACACCCGCGCGGGCTGTGGCGGCGCACCACGCTGGAGCAGTACCGCACGGAGGAACCGGACTGGGAGATTCTGCTCGACGTCGACGCGCTCGCCGCGGCCGAGGACGAGAACTGGGTCTGGAAGGGCGCCGCGGTGCTGCGCCCCGGGCACCGGCTCGGCCTGGTCCAGCTGTCGCGCGGCGGCGCGGACGCGACCGTCGTCCGCGAGTTCGACCTCGACGCGCACGAGTTCGTGGCGGACGGCTACACCCTGCCCGAGGCGAAGCACCGGATCGGGTGGATCGACGCCGACCGGGTGTACGTCGGAACCGACTTCGGCCCGGGCTCGCTGACCACGTCGGGCTATCCGCGGCTGGTGAAGGAATGGCGGCGCGGCACCCCGATCGAGGACGCGGTGCTGGTCGCCGAGGGCAAGCCGGACGATGTCGCGGTGATGGGCGTCCACGACCCGACCGAGGGTTTCGAACGCGATTTCGTGCGCCGTGCGATCGACTTCTACCGCACCGAGTATTTCGAGCGGACCCCGTCCGGACTGGCCAAACTGGACCTGCCCGAGGACGTCGAGGTGTCCACGCACCGCGAATGGCTGCTCGTGCACCCGCGCAGCGCGTGGACCGTCGGCGGCGCCGAGCATCCTGCGGGCACGCTGCTCGCGATCAGCTACGACGCGTTCAAGTCGGGCGACCGCGACTTCATCGCGCTGTTCACCCCGGACGCGCACACGTCGCTGGACTACTACGCGTGGACCCGCAACCATCTCCTGCTCGCGACTCTGCACGACGTCAAGTCGGAGCTGCGCGTGCTGACGCCGGGCCCGGACGGCTGGGCCGAGGCGGAATTGGGCGGTGCGCCGGAATTCGGCAGCGCGCAGATCGTGGACACCGAACCGGACGTCGATGACGAATACCTGGTGGATTCCTCCAGCTACGTCCAGCCGTCCACGCTCACCCGCGGCGTCGTCGGCGGCGACGTCGAGGTGCTCAAGCAGGCTCCGGAGTTCTTCGACGCGACCGGGATGGAGGTCAGCCAGTACTTCGCGACGTCGGACGACGGCACGAAGATCCCGTACTTCGTGGTCCGCCCGCCGGGCGCGGAGAACGGCCCCACGCTGCTGTACGGCTACGGCGGTTTCGAGGTTTCGCTGACTCCGTCGTACGGCGGCGTGGTCGGCCGGTCCTGGCTGTCGCGCGGCGGCACGTACGTGGTCGCGAACATCCGCGGCGGCGGCGAGTACGGCCCGGAATGGCACATGCAGGCGGTGAAGGAGAATCGGTACAAGGCGTACGAGGACTTCGCCGCGGTCGCGCGCGATCTCGTCGCACGGGGCATCACGACGAAGGAACGGCTCGGCATCCAGGGCGGCAGCAACGGCGGGCTGCTGATGGGCGTCATGCTCACCCGCTACCCGGAGCTGTTCGGCGCGATCGTGTGCCAGGTGCCGTTGCTCGACATGAAGCGCTACCACCTGTTGCCGGCCGGGGCCTCGTGGATGGCCGAATGGGGCGACCCGGACGTCCCGGAAGAGTGGGAGTACATCTCGAAATACTCGCCGTACCACAACGTTTCGGCGGACGTCGGCTATCCGCCGATCCTCTTCGTCACCTCGACGCGCGACGACCGCGTGCACCCCGGGCACGCGCGCAAGATGGTCGCCCGGATGCGCGAGCAGGGCCACGACGTGGAGTACTTCGAGAACATCGAAGGCGGCCACGGAGCGGCCGCGGACAACGAACAGCTCGCGTTCCGTTCGGCGGTCGCGTACGAATTCCTCTGGTCGAAGCTTTCCTAGACCAGTCCCCGGGGCCGCGCCCGCACGCGCGGCCCCGGGCGTACCGACGGTCCTCTGTGGACATCCGCGAGCGCTCGCTCGAATTGAGCCCAGGCGTCGGTGACGAACGCGAGCCACGGCGTGCCGAGCCGCCGCAACGCCCGCCCGTGGCCGACTAGTACGCCGCCGGTTTCCAGAATCGCCCTGGCTCGCCATCCTGCGCTCGCGGTGATTCTTTGCCGCCGCAACCGATCCACGTGACAGCCGAGCCGCCGTTCCAACCCGGCGAACACGCGAGCGGCGACCTCCGTGGTGACCCGGTCGCGGGTGCCGTCCCGCAACGCGCGGTAGTAGCCGAGCGCGAGAACGTCGGCGATCAGCTGACTCATCACGTCGCTTTTCCCCGGCTGGCTCGCGGTTTCGAGCAATCGGGCGACCAGCCGCCGGTCTTCCGCAGTCAGTTCGTCCGGCTGGTGCTGGAACCGCCGGACGCTGCGCGCCACCACCGGATCCAGCCGCACCCCGCTCCCCCACGCCGGCTGCGGCCGGACCTTCCGCCGCCGCGCCTCCGCCTCGAACCCCGAACTCCACTCCACGGCGGTCATGCTGCCGCGTGGATGTGCCGTTGCGGCGGGGAGGTTGTGGAGATTCGGTGGAGCTACGGGACGAACAACCCCACGGCGGCCCAGTGGAACACTTTCGGGTCGCCTAAACCGGATTCGGTGAGCCATCGGGCCGCCTGACGGGCAGCGTCCTCGCTCTCGATCAGCCCGTGCCGTCCAGGCACGATGCCGGTGGCGGCCCGGACGTCGTCGACCAGGCCGCCGAGGCAGCGCCAGGTGTGCCAGAGTCCCTCGTCGTAACCGACCAGCTCGAAGCCGAGCAACTCGCCGGACGTGCTCGCACCTTCCGCGATCCGCCCGCCGACGACGCTGGTCTCGCGATCCCAGCCGTCCGCGATGATTTCGCGGACGATCGGCCCGGCTTCGTCCGGCCTGAAGCCCACCTCGAGCACGTGAAGCCCGGTCTGCCGAGCGAAGGCGAGATCGCGGAACCAGTCGTCGTGCACCTCCGCGACGCACTCGCTGATCGACACGAATTCGCTGGTCCGCCGCACGGCGCGGTAGCCCGCCGAAACGAGAGTCACGACCGCTAGTTTCCTCCCCGGTCAGCCCAGACCGTCCGCCGGATCCAGTCGGCGTACGCGGGCACGCTGCTGTACAGCCCCGGCCCGCCCGCACAAGCCGACCGCGCGGTGCCCGGCCCCGAAGTCACCCCGATCAGTTCCCAGCGTCCGCCAGCTCCACGTCGGATCTGCGGACCGCCGGAGTCGCCGATGCACGCCATCGCTTCCGGCCTCGGGCTAACCGTGCACAACCGCGTCCGACCCGCATAGCCCGGGCCGCATTCGGACTCCGCGCCGCGCCGGACGTCCAGTTCCTGCAACCGTTCCGGGAACCTTGCTTTGGCTGCGTCGTTCGTGTCCACGGTGGTGCCGAACCCGAGCAGCCGCGTCGGCGTCCCGGGCACACCTGGCCTCGACGCCAGCCGGATCGGACTCTCGGCAACCGGACGGTCCAGCTTGATCAACGCGACGTCGTTGCGGTTGAAGGGAATGCTCTCGCTCTGCAGCGCGTAACCCGGATGCGTGATCACCTGCGCGATCCGCCGGACAGTCCCGCCGGAATGCTGCCGCTCGCTGCCGATCCGGACGGTGCCGTCCGGAGTCACGAGGTTCGCATCCACACAGTGCCCCGCGGTCAGCACCCACTGCGGATCGATCAGCGAGGCACCGCACACGCCGCGGTCGCCGGTCTGGCTGACTGTCTCCGGTATGGACGCCATGAACGAGTAGCGCTGCGACGAATCACCGCCCTTCACGATCGCCTCGGCAGTGCCGGTCGAGAACAAGGCGGTGCACACCGCGGCGGCCATCGTCACGGCGACCGCCCGGCGGCCAGCAGACTTGGTCACGGAGAAGTCCTTTCGTTCGCTTCCCGGTCAGCCTGCCCGGCCAAGATCATCCGGACCATGCGGTCAGCCGGTCTCTCCGCGGTAGGGCCTGCCCCCATTGTTTCTGTACCTACTAGTATGTACGCTGAGGTCATGTCCACCAGAGACCAGCTCATCGCGAGCACCCAGGACCTGTTGTGGGAGCGGGGGTACGTCGGCACCAGCCCGAAGGCGATCCAGCAACGCGCCGGGGCCGGGCAGGGCAGCATGTACCACCACTTCACCGGCAAGGCCGACCTGGCGCTCGCCGCGATCCGGCAGAACGCCGACGATCTGCGCTCCTCCGCCGAGGCCGCGTTCGCCCAGGGCACGACCGCGGTCGAACGTGTCTCCGCCTACCTGCTGCGCGAACGAGACGTCCTGCGCGGCTGCCCGGTCGGCCGGCTGGCGCTGGATCCCGAGATCGTCACGAACCCGGAATTGCGTGCGCCGCTTGAAGAAACGTTCGACTGGCTGCGCGGCCGTCTCGCCGAAGTACTCGCCGAGGGCATCGCGAACGGCGAACTGCCGAGTGATCTCGACCCAGCCGCGACGGCAACCACGCTGGTCGCGGTGCTGCAAGGCGGGTACGTCCTCGCCCGATCATCCGGGACGGTCGAGCCGTTCGACCAAGCAATCCGCGGAGCACTCGCCCTTCTCGGCCGACGGTGACGCCGATGTACGCGATGCAGTACGAGATCGACCTGCCCGCCGGATACGACATCGAACACCGAGTCGCCACGCGAGGCCATCGCACCGATGCCTTTCCCGGACTGGGGTTGAAGGCGTATCTGGTGCGCGACAACCAGTACTCGCCTTTCTATTTGTGGGCCGACACCGCCGGAATGAGCCAATTCCTCTGGGGCGGCGGCGGATTCGACGGCATAGTCCGGGATTTCGGCCGCCCGCCAGTGCAGCATTGGACCGGCGCTCGCTGCCTGTCTGGTCCGGCGCGCGCGACCGCCCCAAGCTTCGCGACCAAACGCATGCGCCCGCTGCCATCGGGGTTCGCTGCGATCGAACGCGAGCTCGACGAACTCGCGCACCTGTCCCAAAACCCGGCCGTGCACACCACCGCGCTGGCCATCGACCCGCACCGCTGGGAAGCCGTGCGCTTCACCCTCTGGACCACCGCCCCGAACGAGGACACCGACGTCCGCTACCGGGTTCTTCACCTGTCCCAGCCGAATCTCGACCAGCTGAGCTGAAAGGTCCTCCCATGCCGCTCGTCCGCATCGACGTGCTGTCCGAACCCAACGCCGACCGCCTCCCCGCCATCGGCGAAGCCGTGCACCAGGCGATGACCGAAACCATCGACGTCCCCGTCGACGACCGGTTCCAGATCCTGAACAGCCACGCCGCCGACCGCCTGCGCTACGACCCGGACTACTTCGGCGTCCACCGCGACGACGACATCGTGTACATCGCCATCACCTTGCGCGCCGGGCGCACGAACGAGCAGAAAACCGCACTGTACCGACGAGCGACGGAACTCATCGCCGAGTCGACGGGGATCGAGCCGAGGAATGTGTTCTTCAGCTTGACGGAAAACCATGAGGTGGACTGGTCGTTCGGCGAAGGGGTCGCACAGATGCTGCCTTGAGCGATTTGACGGATGCGGTGTAACTATCGGCGCATGACGAGCGATCCGTAGGCGAGGCGGGAGAAGTCCGCCGCTGTCGACTTGTCTTTGCGAGGCTTGAGTGACACTGACAAAGGCGGATATCCCGCTGGGACCGCTGGCCGGCACCGAACTGACGTTGTGGTGCAGCAAGTCCGGACGGCTCTGGCACGGCGACAGCGAGTGCCCCGCCCTCAAGCAGTGGGCACGCAAAGCCGAGCAAACCCAGCCGAGCAAAGGATCCCTCGCAGACTTGGCGTCGCCAGGTGAAGTGCATTGCGCACCACCAGGCCCGCTGGCACAGCACCTCGTTGCCGCAGAGGCGCTGGTCAAGTTCGACGCTCATACCGACACGCTCATCCAGGATCTGGCACAGAACAAGGTGGACCTGACAGCGTTCGACCTCGGCACCGTCCGGCAGGCACATCCTATTATCGCCAAGGCACCACTCGCGAAGGTATGGAAAAGATGCCGGGAGCGCCGCGAACTATTCCTCAGCGACCTCTCGAGAAGACTTGAGGACCGGCTGCCAATAATGCTTGCCGCAGCCTGGGCACGAATCAACGAAAAGCCGCACAGCGGCATACGCAACCGCAAATACGACAAGTTCGAAGATATCGCAGTGCACAAGTTCGAGCCCATCGAAGACCTCTCCGAATGGGATGTGCGAGAGCTGACGGGCCGACACGTTCTACCCAAGTACCTCGACCTCGTCAAGAAAGGGGAATATCACGTATCGGCATCCGATAAAGTATCAGCAGAACAGGCCAGATGGGCACGAAGAGCAGTCGAGAAGATGCCCGGTGATCAACCCGATGAGGAGCGGAGCACCCACATAGGGCAAATTCACGACGCATGGATCAAGACCACCCGCCAGTGGATAAGCATCCTTGAAGGAATCTGCACAGCCCACGATGGCATGACCTTCGCGGTCTTCCACGAAGGCCAGCTTCCAGTGGCACCTTATGTTATGCACAAACTATTTCCGAGCGCCCGAATAAGGGCGACAGATTTCACCTGGCTCGCGGGTTCCATACCGGCAATCTTTCGACTATTTCTTCAACAGCGGAACTGCGGCCTGGTCGGCCTGGAACTAGAAAGGGAAGAACCCTACCTATTCGACGGCAAACGCCCAGCATTGTTTCTCAAGAATCTCTTCACGCTCTACGGGCTTCCGAAAATCGCCAAGCACGTAGAGACAGTTGCGTCGGACCCGCCTCGGCGGCCTCCCGTGGATACCAGCGGCACTGACGACTACTTCCACGGCTTCGGCTATGGCGCGCACGACAGCGGGCTCACCCCCGGGCAGTGCAATTACGCCCTGGCCATGGCGTCGCGCGACCGGCGGATCCGCAAGAGCTGGATAACCGAGATCGACGACGAACCAGACGAGCCCACCGTCGCCGTCGGAGGTCTTCCGCCGGAAGTAGTTCAGCTGCTGGAACAGGGAAACTCTGGCGACTTGCTCGCCAAGATCCAGCTCTATGTCCGGCGCGATCAGCTCGCCGCCGTGCGCGACGCGGTGCAGAAACCCGGAGGTCTGGAGAGCGAACTTCAAGCAGCGCTGGCCAACGCGTGGTGGATGTTCGGCGGCGAGTTCGTCGAGAAGTCGCTCCGTCGCCGTCTGGTGAGAACCATCGAACTCGACATCCCACTGCTCCGGCCGGACGGGGTGCTGCATGTGGTGGAGCTGAAACGCGCCGACGTCCAGGTCGCCCGGTGGCATCGCAACAGGCCCATCGTGGCCAACGCGGTCCACGAGGGAGTCGGCCAAGCCATGAACTACCTGACGCTCCTGGACGAGCAGCGCACCGACCTGCTGAACGAATTCGGCATCGACACTCGTCGCGCGAGCGCAACGGTTGTCGTCGGATGCCGCACCTCGCCGGAGGGTCCGCCGCCTGCGGACATCCACGAAACGTTGCGCATCTTCAACAGCCACCTCAGCCGGGTCGAGGTCATCACGTACCAGCAACTGCTCGAACGCGCGGAACGAGTTCTCGACCTCTTGGGAACGCCCGATGGGGCGTCTGCTCAGTCAGCAGACGCCCCATCGGGAGAGTGAAGAATTAGCTGCAGCCGGAAGTAGCCCCGCAGCCCTCGCAGGCGTAGCACGATCCGGCGGGCCTCATCTTCGTCCCGCAGGTCATGCAGAGAGGTGCGTCGGCGGCCTTGCCGAGGTGCAGTTCCATCAGCTCGGCCGTGCTGTGCGCGTCACGCGACGAAGTGTCCGTTGTGGACTCTTCCGCGCGGGCGGGCGACGAATCCACACTGCTGCGCAGCGCCTCGATCTCGAGGTTCTGCCCGCCGTAGTTCGCCTCGACCTCCGCCGAACGCTCGTCCGCGGTGAAAATGCCCAGCTGGGCCCGCTTTTCGTACGGCAGGTAGTCGAGCGCCAAGCGGCGGAACAGGTAGTCCATGACGCTCGTGGCGATCCGGATGTCCGGGTCGTCGGTCATGCCCGCCGGTTCGAAACGCAGGTTCGAGAACTTCGAGACGTAGAACTCGAGCGGGATGCCGTGCTGCAGGCCGACCGAGATCGACATCGAGAAGGCGTCCATCACGCCGGACAGGGTGGAGCCCTGTTTGCCGAGCTTCACGAAGATCTCGCCGAGACCGTCGTCCGGGTACGAGCCCGCGTGCAGGTAGCCCTCGGCACCGCCGACCGTGAACGACACCGTCTGGCTCGGGCGCTTCTTCGGCAGGCGACGGCGCACCGGGCGGTATTCGACGACCTTCTCCGGCTCGGTCTCGGCCGCGGCTTCCTTCTTCTTGCCCGTGGACAGCGGCTGGCCGACCTTGCAGTTGTCGCGGTAGATCGCGAGCGCCTTGAGGCCGAGTTTCCAGCCCTGGAAGTAAATCTCCTCGACGTCCTCGACGGTCGCCGACTCCGGCATGTTGACCGTCTTCGAGATCGCGCCCGAGATGAACGGCTGCACCGCGGCCATCATCCGCACGTGGCCCATCGGCGCGATGGACCGGTCGCCGACCGCGCAGTCGAACACCTCGTAGTGCTCGGGGCGCAGGCCCGGCGCGTCGACCACGTGGCCGTGCTGCGCGACGTACTCGACGATCGCCTCGACCTGCTCGGCCTGGTAGCCCAGCACCCGCAGCGCGCGCGGCACGGTCTGGTTCACGATCTGCATGGACCCGCCGCCGACGAGCTTCTTGAACTTCACCAGCGAGAAGTCCGGCTCGATGCCGGTGGTGTCGCAGTCCATCATGAAGCCGATGGTGCCGGTGGGCGCGAGCACCGAAGCCTGCGCGTTGCGCCAGCCGTTGCGGGTGCCGAGCTCGATGCCCTGCTGCCATTCCTGCGACGCGAGAGCGCGAACCGCCGCGTCGTTGCTGTGATAGGTGCGGACCAGCTCGTTGGCCGCGGCGTGCTTGCGCATGACGCGCTGGTGCGCCTCGGCGTTGCGGGCGTAGCCCTCGTACGGCCCGACGACGCCGGCCAGCTCGGCCGAACGACGGTAGGACACGCCGGTCATCAGGGACGTGATCGCGGCGGCGAGCGCGCGGCCGCCCTCGGAGTCGTACGCGTGGCCCAGCGCCATCAGCAGCGCGCCGAGGTTGGCGTAGCCGATGCCGAGCTGGCGGAACTTGCGCGTGGTGTCGGCGATCGGCTCGGTCGGGAAGTCGGCGAAGCAGATCGAGATGTCCATCGCGGTGATGACGAACTCGACGGCCTTCGCGAACAGCGGCGCGTCGAACGTGCCTTCTTCGGACACGAACTTCAGCAGGTTGAGCGACGCGAGGTTGCAGCTCGAGTTGTCGAGGTGCATGTACTCGCTGCACGGGTTGGACGCGGTGATCCGGCCCGATTCGGGGCAGGTGTGCCAGTCGTTGATCGTGCTGTCGTACTGGATTCCCGGGTCGGCGCATTCCCACGCCGCCTGCGCCATGCTGCGGAACAGCTTCTTCCCGTCGGTGCGGTCGATGACCTCGCCGGTGAGCCGGGCGCGCAGGCCGAAGTCCGTGCCGTTCTCGACGGAGTGCATGAACTCGTCGGAGACGCGGACCGAGTTGTTCGCGTTCTGGTACTGCACCGACGAGATGTCGGAACCGGAGAGGTCCATGTCGAACCCGGCGTCGCGGAGGACCTTGATCTTTTCCTCTTCGCGCGCCTTGGTCTGGATGAACTCCTCGATGTCCGGGTGGTCGACGTCGAGCACGACCATCTTCGCCGCGCGCCGGGTGGCTCCGCCGGACTTGATGGTGCCCGCGGACGCGTCGGCGCCGCGCATGAACGAGACCGGGCCGGAGGCGGTGCCGCCGGAGGTGAGCAGCTCCTTCGAGGACCGGATCCGCGAGAGGTTGAGGCCCGCGCCGGAACCGCCCTTGAAGATCAGGCCTTCCTCGCGGTACCAGTTGAGAATCGACTCCATCGTGTCGTCGACGGCGAGGATGAAGCAGGCGGACACTTGCTGCTTCGAGGACGTGCCGACGTTGAACCACACCGGGGAGTTGAAGCTGAAGACCTGGTGCAGCAGCATCCAGGTGAGCTCGTGCTCGAAGATCTCGAGGTCGGACGGACCGGCGAAGTAGTCGTGCTCGGCGGCGGCCTTCACATAGGTGCGCACCACGCGGTCGATGAGCTGCTTGAGGCTGCTCTCGCGCTGCGGGCTGCCGACCGCGCCGCGGAAGTACTTGCTGGTGACGATGTTGGTGGCGTTGACCGACCAGAACTCGGGGAATTCGACCCCGCGCTGCTCGAAGTTGACGCTGCCGTCGCGCCAGTTCGTCATGACGACGTCGCGGGTCTCCCACGCGACCTCGTCGTAGGGGTGGGTCCCCTCGGTGGTGAAGACCCGCCGGACGGTGAGGCCCTTGTTCGGCTTCTTGTTCTGTCCGGCCGCAGCGCCGGTTCCCACGGTTTCGGTCATGCGGTCCTGTCCCTCGCTCCCCGCGACCCGGTGACGGCTCAGTCGTCGCCGGCGCGCTCGCCTTCCTGGTCCTCCGCAGTTCCCGCCATGGCTTTCCGCAGGTCCGAGATCTCCTTCTCGAAGTCCTCGACCGAGGAGAAGGAGCGGTAGACGCTGGCGAACCGGAGATACGCGACGCCGTCCAGTTCCCGCAGCGGGCCGAGGATGGCGAGGCCGACCTCGTGGCTGGGGATCTCGGCCAGTCCGGCGGAACGGATCGACTCCTCCACGCGCTGCGCGAGCTTCTGCAGCGCGTCGTCGTCGACCGGACGGCCCTGGCAGGCCCTCCGCACGCCGTTGACCACCTTGTCCCGGCTGAACTGCTCGGTGGCGCCGGACCGTTTGACCACGGCCAGCACCATCGTCTCCGACGTGGTGAAACGCCGGCCGCACTCGGCGCACGAACGCCGCCGCCGGATCGCCTGTCCCTCGTCCACCTCTCGGGAGTCGACGACCCGAGAGTCCGCATGCCGGCAGAACGGGCACCTCATCCGCCGATCACCTTCCCCTCCGCGCCGGTCGATTCCTGTCCCAACCGGCCCCTGCCGCCACGCTACGGCCTGGACCGCGGTCACCGCGCGCGACCCCGCGCCTGGTGATCGACTTGTGGACACCCGGTGGGCAACTGCCGGCCGACTGTGGACAACTGCCGCCAGTCTACCCCTACCCGTGGACCAACTACAGCGGTGTAACTACTAGATATAGGGGTAGACCATAGATCGCCTCCGGGGCGGGCGCAAGAAACCCGAGAGGGTGAAAGACCGGTTGCGCAAGATGCGACCGGGTGGTTTCCGACAGTCATGATCCGGCAGAACCCGATCCCCCGCTCGATTCCCCCGCCGAACCGTTGCCGGACCAGGCGACCGGCACGGTGAGCGGCATGCCGGGCAGCAGCGCGGTGTCGTCGAGGTTGTTGAGCTCCTTGATGCGTTCGACGACCGCGCCCTGGTCGGCGTTCGGCGCGAACCGGGCGGCGAGCGCGCCGAGCGAATCGCCGGGCTGCACGGAAACGGACGCGGTTTGCGACGGCACCGGGCCGCTGGACACCCCCGAGCCGAAGACGCCGAGCCCGGTCACGATGAGGCAGGCCGCGAAGGCGATCGCGAACAGCCACGGCCACCGCACCGACGGCCGGTTCGCGGTCTGGCAGGCGACGCCGCCGCGCCGTCCGGCGACGACCCGCGCCCGGGACGGCGGCCGCAACGGCTCGCCGCGCCGCTCGCGCGCGGTGCGGCCGGGATTGGCCGGGACGGCGGCGGGGATGTGCCGAACCGCGGTGCGGCCGCGGACGTCGCGGGGCTTGCGGGCGGGGGCTTCTTCGGTTTCGACGGCCGACGGTGCCGACGTCTGGAAACCGGCTCGCTCAGCGGACCGGACCGCAGTGCGGCGACGCGCCTCACGGGGATTGCGGACCGGAGCTTCTTCAGTTTCGACAGCCGACCGGGTCGACGTCTGGAAACCAGCTCGCTCACCAGACCGGACAGCGGTGCCGGAGCGCAGCTCGGCTGCACTTGCCTGCGCGCCGCGCTCAGTCGAGGGCGAAAAACCGGCCGATTTCGCGGCCGACCGCGCACCGGCCCGCCCGACAACCTCGCTCGCGTCTCGCCCGAGCGGCATCGGCTCGGCCGGGGACACGAACTCAGCGGGCGCTTCCGTCGACCGCGCACCGGTGCGCCGGGACGCATCGCCGGTCAGCGACCGTCCGGAGTCAGCCAATTCGCCACCGGCGAGTCCGGCCTCCGCCGCCGCCTGCCAGGCGCGCCGCCGCACGGGTTCGCCGCGCGAACCTCCCCGGCCCCGCCGCGAGTCGCCGCGGCCCGCCTCGCCGCGCGAACCCTCGGCGGACCGATCCGAAGCGGGGCCGCGCCGGGCGCCAGCCCGGCCGCGAAGCTCCACGACCTCGCCGGAACCGCCCGGCAGGCCCGGATCAGCGCCCGTTCCGGCTTCGACCTCCTCCGGAACACCATCCTTTCGGGTGGCATCGACGCTCTCCGCACGCCGCCGCGACCGGCGCGCCGGACCGCCGGACCCGGGCGTCCTCCGGGACGGGACCGCCCCTTCCGACGCACCGCCGCCCTCGGCGGGACGGTCGGCAGGGACGGGCCGAAGCGGGCGGACGAGCCCGCGATCTGCCAGGATCGACATGACGGAACCTCCTCGTGACCTGCGGATCCGTCCGGTCCGGGCCGTACACCTGCGCCGCAGCGGTCCAGATCGAACAGGCGTTCTATCGAACGTCCGTGCGAAGGTCTACCACCCCGCACCGACAAAATCGAGAGGACACGGCGTGTCGATCGAACAGATGTTTGAAATCGTCGCGCGCGGTGGCTAACGTCGGTGACCAGGACATCTGCCGGACCGGCTCCGGCGGGTGCCGCCGGACGGGCGTTCGCGGAAAACGCGGATCCCGGACCGGCGCACGCGGACACGCGCGGGACGCCGACACGGCGGCCGCGGGACGGCTGGAGGCGACGCAGCGTTGGAGAAGGACACGGTGAAGGGCACCGCGGCGAAAGGGGCCAAAACGGCCTCACGAGGCAAGGCGTCCGCACGATCCGCGCGCGAATCCGGCCACGAGAGCACGGGGAAGGTGAGCGCCATGCCGGAGGTGTACGACGTGGACGAGACGCTGACCGTCCGCCAGCAGCAAGTGCTCGACGTCATCCGCACGTGGGTGAGCCGCTTCGGCTACCCGCCGAGCGTGCGCGAGATCGGCGAGGCGGTGGGGCTCACGTCCACGTCGTCGGTGTCGCACCAGCTGCGCGCGTTGCAGCGCAAGGGCTACCTGCGCCGGGACGCCAACCGGCCGCGCGCGGTGGGCGTGCTCGCGTCCACGGACGACAATCCGATGGGCATCGACATGGACCAGCAGCCGTCCGTCCCGAAGGCGGCGTACGTGCCGCTGGTCGGGCGGATCGCGGCAGGCGGTCCGGTGCTCGCCGAACAGGCCGTCGAGGACGTTTTCCCGCTGCCGCGCGAGATCGTCGGCGAGGGCGAGCTGTTCCTGCTGAGCGTCACCGGCGATTCGATGGTCGACGCGGCCATCACCGACGGCGACTGGGTCGTCGTCCGGCAGCAGCCCGCCGCGGAGAACGGGGACATCGTCGCCGCGATGATCGACGGCGAGGCCACGGTGAAGACGTTCAAGCGCAAGGACGGGCACGTGTGGCTGATGCCGCACAACGAGGCGTACGAACCCATTCCCGGCGACGACGCGTCGATCCTGGGCAAGGTCGTGGCGGTTCTGCGCCGTCTCTGACCGGCTCGCTCACCCGCGTCTCGTGAGTGGCTGTGCCGGTGAGAACCGGCGCAGCCACTCACGAGCCCTAGCCCGGACCCTGAGGTTTCGGTTGACGGCGAAGTTCGCCAGCGGGCGTTGCGGTTGCGAGCCGGGTCAGGAGCGACGGCGTTTCCGCGCCAACAGGAACCAGGCGGCGAGAACGACAACCGCAGCAACACCAGCGGCGGGGATGAGCGGGAAACTGCCAGCGTCTTCCGCGGCTGGCTGCGGGGTGGCGGCACCGCCAGGCTTCGGCGCGGGCGCTTTCGCGGTGACCAAGGCGGTCGCGTTCTTGATGGCCCGCACCGGTTCTCCGACGCCTTCGCTCGCGGACAGCAGCGTGCCGTCCGGTTCGAACGCAATCGCTTCGCCCTGCTTTTCGTTCGGCAGCGGAATCCGCACGGGTTCTCGTTGCAGCGCTGCCGCGACGTCGCCGTCCGGGGCCGCGTACAGGTACGCGTCCGTGTAGGTGCGCAGGGCGATGACTTTGCCGTCCGCGCTGGTCGCGCCTCCGGTGATCAGCGCCGAACCGAACGAGCCGACCGGACCGCCTGGGGTGTCGGTGCTGCGGACGCGCAGAGTGCCGACCTGCTCCAGTTTCGTCGGGCCGGGAGTCGCCAGCGGACCCGACGGCTTGTAGACCTTGGAAGTGCCCAGCAGGTCCTTGGTCACCAGGAACGGCGTGCCGGACTGGTCCAGGACAAGGGCTTCGGTGTCGTGCGGACCGTCCGGATAGGTCAGGCGATGCACGACCGCAGCGCCGCCGGACGGTTTCAGCTCCAGCAGGGCGACTGTTTCGCGTTTCGCGCGGTTGTCGCCGGTGTCCGAAAGCCAGAGAGTGCCGTCTTTGCCTCGAGCGAGATCTTCGACGTCGTACGGGTCCGTCGGATCGGTCAGGACGTCCTTGACCTGGCATTTCCGGTCCAGGACGAAGACCTGCACCTTGGTGCCGCCGTCGTTGATGGCGTACCAATGCTCACCGTCGGAAACCAGGCCGGACAGTTCGTTCAGGCGCTTGTCCGTGACCTGGCACAGCGTCTCCGGCGAAGGAGCAGGAGCCGCCACAGCCGGGACAGCGCCCGCGAGCATCAGGACAGCCGTCAGTGCCAGGACGACCCGCACCAGTTCACCTCCGTAGTGCACGACCCGCTCGGGCCGTGCACTACGGAAGACGTTCAGAGCGCCGAGGCGTTGGTCTCGAACGCCCGCAGAGCCGCGGCGAGGTCCGGCCGGACCCGCACCTGCAGGCGCGTGCCGTCGGCGACGTGCTCCTCTTCCAGCACCTCGCCCTCCGCGTGCGCCCGCGACACGAGCTCGCCCCGCGCATACGGGACCAGCACGTCGATCACCGTTTCCGCGCGCGGCAGCCGCTCGGCCAGCACCTCAGCCAAGTCGGCCACGCCCGAACCGGTGCGCGCCGAGATCTGCACCGAACCGGCCAGCGCGTGCCGCAGCCGGGCCAGGGTGACGTCGTCGGCCGCGTCGGCCTTGTTGATCACCAGCAGTTCCGGCGGAAGCGGCTCCTTGCGGCTGCGGGTGATCTCGGCGAGCACCTCGCGCACCGCGTTGACCTGGTCTTCGGGAGCCGGGTCGGAACCGTCCACGACGTGCAGGAGCAGGTCGGCGTCGGCCGCCTCCTCCAGCGTCGAGCGGAACGCGTCCACCAGCTGGTGCGGCAGGTGCCGCACGAACCCGACGGTGTCGGTGAGGGTGAACGTGCGCCCGTCGGCCGTCTGCGCCCGGCGCGTGGTCGGGTCGAGGGTGGCGAACAGCGCGTCCTCCACCAGCACCCCGGCCCCGGTCAGGGCGTTGAGCAGGCTCGACTTGCCGGCGTTGGTGTAGCCGACGATCGCCACGCTCGGCACCTCGTTGGCCACGCGCTTGCCGCGCTTGGTCTCGCGGATGGTGTCCATCGCGGCGATCTCCCGGCGCAGCTTCGCCACGCGCTTGCTGATCCGCCGCCGGTCCGTCTCCAGCTTCGTTTCACCAGGTCCGCGCAGGCCCACGCCGCCGTTCGCGCCGCCCGCGCGGCCACCGGCCTGCCGGGACAGCGCCGAACCCCACCCGCGAAGCCGCGGGACGAGGTACTGCAGCTGGGCCAGCTCGACCTGCGCCTTGCCCTCCTTGGAGCGGGCGTGCTGGGCGAAGATGTCGAGGATCAGGGCGGTCCGGTCGATCACCTTCACCTTGACCTTCTCCTCCAGCTGGCGCAGCTGGCCGGGCGAAAGCTCGCCGTCGCAGATCACCGTGTCGGCGCCGGTCGCCACGACGATGTCGCGGAGCTCGCGCACCTTGCCGGAGCCGACGTAGGTCGCCGGATCGGGCTTCTGCCGCCGCTGGACGATGCCTTCGAGCACCTCCGAGCCGGCTGTCTCGGCCAGTCGCGCCAGTTCGGCCAGCGACGCCTCGGACTGCTGGGCGGTGCCTTCAGTCCACACGCCGACCAGCACAACGCGCTCCAGCCGAAGCTGCCGGTACTCGACCTCGGTGATGTCCTCGAGCTCGGTGGAGAGGCCCGCGACCCGACGCAGTGACGCGCGGTCCTCGAGCTCCATCTCCCCGACCGAGGGGTCGTAGGGGTCGTTGTCGTCGTAAAAGTCTTCGTGTGTCTGTTCTGTCATCGTGCCTCCATGGTCCCACGTTTCGGCGTGGGAGCCGAACGGATTACCTGCTGGGATAAACCGAGATGTACAGCGCCGTGCGTTCCGAAGCCGGATCACGCGGCCTGGCCTTGAATTCTTCGAGCAATCCGTCGAGCCGCCGCTTGAACTCCGCGACGTCCTCGGCGCCCACCTGGACCACGAGCCGGGTCGTCTCCGTCTCCGCCAGGTCGGCCTCGGCCATCTCGGCCAGATAGGCCTCGAACATGGCCTCGTTGACCATCACGGGGTCCGCGTCGCTGTGGTCCAGCTGCCAGGAAAGCCCGGTGGACAGGTACGGGATCTCCTTCGCTCCGCGCGCGCCGCGCCGCGGCTCCTGCGCGACGAGAAAACCGGTGTCGACCAGGCGTCGCACGTGGTGCAGCGTGGTCGCCGGGTCGCGGCCGAGCCGCTCCGCCAGTTCCTTGTTCGTCATCGCTTCAAAGGTGGTCAACCGGATGATGCGCAGCCGTATTCCGGACGCGAGCGCGGCGACCTCGGCTTCGGTGGAGGGACGTCGGTTCAGCGGCATCCGAGCAGCCTAGACAAAGTGATTGACTCTTTCCAATCACTGGACAACACTCGATCGGGTGCGTCGAGACTCGTTGTTCTTCCACGCCGACTTCCGCAGGCTGTGGGCCGGGGACACGGCGAGCCAGCTGGGGATGTTCGTCGGCATCACCGCCATCCCGCTGCTCGCCGCGGTCACGCTGGCCGCCACGCCGTTCGAAATGGGCCTGCTGACCATGGCCGAGACGCTCGGCTTCCTGGTCGTCGGCCTGCCCGCGGGAGTGTGGGTGGACCGGATGCGCAAACGGCCGCTCATGCTCGCCGCCGACCTGGTCCGCGGAATCCTGCTGCTGAGCATCCCGTTCGCGTGGTGGGCCGGCGTGCTCACGATGGCGCAGGTGCTGGTGGTCGTACTGCTCGTCGGGTTCGCGACGGTGTTCTTCGACGTCTCCTACCAGGCGTATCTGCCCGCGCTGGTCGGCCGCGAAAAGCTGCTCGAAGGCAACGCGAAACTGCAGGGCGTGCAGTCGTCCGCGCAGATCGCCGGACCGAGCCTCGCCGGCGTGCTCGTGCAATTCGTCGGCGCGGCCAGCACTGTCCTGCTCACCGGGCTCGGCTACCTCACGTCCGCGCTGTGCCTGTGGCGTATCCGCACGGTTGAAACCCGCCCGGAGCGCACTGAACACGACCGCCTGGTGCCGCAGATGCTCGAAGGCCTGCGGTTCGTCGCCGCCGACCGGCCGCTGCGCGCGATCGTCGCCTGCACCGCCACGTCGAACTTCTTCAACGGGGTCGTGCAGGCCGTCGAGGTGCTGTTCCTGACCCGCACGGCCGGGCTGAAACCGGCCGAGGTCGGCGGGCTGCTCGCGGCGAGCGGCATCGGCGGCATCGCGGCCGCGCTGTGCGCCGGGCCGATCGTCCGGAAGATCGGGCAGGCGCGGTCGATCTGGCTGGTCCCGGTGCTGTTGTGGCCGGGCGGGATCCTGGTCCTGTTCGCCGGGCCGGACTGGCGGATCGTGGTCACCGGGCTGGGCATGGCCGCGTTCGGGTTCGGCGTCATCCTCTACAACATCGCGCAGGTCTCCTACCGCCAGGCGATCACCCCGGACCGGCTGCTGGGCCGGATGAACGCGAGCGTGCGGTTCGTCGTCTGGGGAGCGCTGCCGCTCGGCGGGCTGCTGGGCGGCGGGCTCGGCGAATGGCTCGGGCTCACCGGCGCGCTGTGGATCGGGACCGCCGGTCCGGTCGCGGGCGCGCTGTGGGTGATCTGCTCGCCGCTGCGGCGCATGCGCGACCTGCCGACGGGCGGGGAAATCGCTGTACCCGCCCCGTAAAGTGCGGGCATGAACGAGAAGATCCCGCACAAAGTCGGCGTCGACGGCCTTGCCGCCAAATGGGTACCGGTGTGGGAACGCGAAGGCGTATACCGGTTCGACCGCGCGCGCCCGGACGTCTACTCGATCGACACGCCGCCGCTGACCGCGAGCGGTTCGCTGCACATCGGGCACGTCTTCTCCTACACGCACACCGACGTTCTGGCGCGCTACCAACGGATGCGCGGCCGTTCGGTCTTCTACCCGGTCGGGTGGGACGACAACGGCCTGCCCACCGAACGCCGCGTGCAGAACCATTTCGGCGTGCGCTGCGAGCCGTCGCTGCCCTACGACCCGTCGTTCTCCCCGCCGGAAAAGCCCGGCAAGAACGCGATTCCGGTGTCGCGGCGCAATTTCGTGGAGCTGTGCCTTGAACTGACCGAAACCGACGAGAAGGTGTTCGAGGAGGTCTGGCGGAGCATCGGGCTTTCGGTGGACTGGACGCTGGCGTACCAGACCATCGACCCGGCGACCACGGAAATCTCGCAGCGCGCGTTCCTGCGCAACCTCGCGCGCGGCGAGGCGTACCAATCCGAAGCCCCGACGCTGTGGGATGTCACCTTCCGCACCGCCGTTGCCCAGGCGGAGCTGGAAGACCGCGAACGGCCGGGCGCGTATCACGATCTCGTCTTCACGGCGGATGACGGCGAAGTGCTGATCTCGACGACGCGGCCCGAGCTGCTGCCCGCGTGCGTCGCGCTCGTCGCGCATCCGGATGACGAGCGGTACCAAGGCCTTTTCGGGAAGACCGTGCGCACGCCGGTGTTCGGCGTCGAGGTGCCGGTGCACGCGCACCATCTCGCGGATCCGGAAAAGGGCACCGGCATCGCGATGGTGTGCACCTTCGGCGACACCACGGACGTCACCTGGTGGCGCGCGCTGCAGCTGGAAACGCGTCCGGTGCTGGGCCGAGACGGCCGGTTCCGCTCCGAGCCGCCGCACGGCGTTCCGGCCGAGACGTACGAGCCGCTGGCGGGCAAGACTGTCCACACTGGACGCCAGATCGTGGTGGACCTCCTGCGGGAGGCGGGCGCGCTGCGCGGCGAGCCGAGGCCGATCACGCATCCGGTGAAGTTCTACGAAAAGGGCGACAAACCACTGGAAATCGTCACCAGCCGCCAGTGGTACCTGCGCAACGGCGGCCGCGACGACGCTCTGCGCGCGAAACTGCTGGCGCGCGGCGAGGAGCTGAACTGGGTCCCGCCGCACATGGAGGTCCGCTACCGCAGCTGGGTCGAGGGCCTGACCAGCGACTGGCTGGTCAGCCGCCAGCGGTTCTTCGGCGTGCCGATCCCGGTCTGGTACCCGCTGGACGCCGACGGCGAGCCGGACCACGACGCGGTGCTCACCCCCGACGACGCGAGCCTGCCGGTGGACCCGAGCACCGACGTTCCGCCGGGCTACGCCGAGGAGCAGCGCGGCGTTCCGGGCGGGTTCGTCGCCGAGGCGGACGTGATGGACACCTGGGCGACGTCGTCGCTGACGCCGCAGATCGCCGGGCGCTGGAGCATCGACGACGACCTGTTCCGCCGCGTGTTCCCGTTCTCGCTGCGGCCGCAGGCGCACGAGATCATCCGCACCTGGCTGTTCTCCACCGCGGTCCGCGCTGAACTGGAGGAAGGCGTGCTGCCGTGGCGGGACGCGGTGATCTCCGGCTGGGTGCTGGACCCGGACCGCAAGAAGATGTCCAAGTCGGTCGGCAACGTCGTCACCCCGGCTGACCTGCTGGAACGGCACGGTTCCGACGCGGTGCGCTACTGGGCGGCGAGCGCTCGGCCAGGCGTGGACACGGCGGTGGACGAGGGCCAGATGAAGGTCGGGCGACGGCTGGCGACGAAGCTGTTGAACGTGAGCCGGTTCGTGCTCGGCCTCGGAACTCCAAAACCGGAATCGGTCGCCACGGAGCCGCTGGACCGGTCCGTGCTCGCCGCGCTGGCGAAGGTGATCGAGGAGGCGACGGCCGCGTTCGAGGCGCTCGACCAGGCGCGTGCGTTGCAGGTGACGGAGACGTTCTTCTGGACGTTCTGCGACGACTACGTGGAGCTGGTGAAGGGCCGCGCGTACGGCGACGTCGGCGCGGAGGCGGCTGAATCAGCCCAGGTGGCGCTGCGGACGGCGCTGTCCGCGCTGGTGCGGATGTTCGCGCCGGTGCTGCCGTTCGCGACCGAAGAGATCTGGTCGTGGTGGCAGGAAGGTTCCGTGCACCAGTCGTCCTGGCCGACCGTGCCGGACACCGACGGGGACGCCACGCTGCTGCCGCTGGCCGGTTCGGTGATCGCTGCCGTGCGCCGGGCCAAAACCGACGCGAAGGTCTCCATGCGGACTGCCGTCGAGACGCTGTCGGTCACCGCTCCGGCCGACGTGCTCGAAGGCTTCGCCGGAGTCGCCGAGGACGTGCGGATCGCCGGGGTGGTGAACACCGTGGCCACCCGGGAAGGCGAACTTTCGGTGGCGGTGACGATCAGCTGATCAAGCGCCCGCGGCGAGCCACCAGGCTTCGTCCAGCTCGCCGCGGGCCACGATCTCGGCCGGTCCGGTCAGCGTGGATTCGCCGCGCCCGACCGTGACCGACACCCTGCCGCCCGGGATGTCCACTGTGGACTCGCCGGTGTCCTTGCCCGCGAGGTGCAGCGCGGCGGCCACCGCGGCGACCGTGCCGGTGCCGCAGGCCCGCGTCTCCCCCACGCCGCGCTCGTGGACGCGCATCCGCAGCGCGCCTTCGGAGAGCACGTTGACGAACTCCAGGTTGACCCCGGACGGGAACACATCGTGGTCGAAATCGGGCTGGTCGCGCAGGTCGAGGCCGGCGATGTCGGTGTCGGTGACCGACACCAGGTGCGGGTTGCCGACGTTGACCGCGACCCCGGAGAACGGCTGCCCGGCCACCACGGTGACCGACGTGCCGGTGATCGCCGCCGGGCCCATCTGGACGGTGACCGAACGGTCCGGGTGCACGACGACCGGCCGGTCGCCCGCGCGGGTGCCGATGACGAACTCGCCCTCCTCGGCCAGCCCGGCGTCGACCAGGTAGCGCGCGAAAACGCGGGTGCCGTTGCCGCACATCTCGGCGATCGAACCGTCGGCGTTGCGGTAGTCCATGAACCACTCGCCTGCCGATTCTTCGCCGATCGCCTTCGCGCGCACGACGCGCAGCACGCCGTCCGCGCCGATGCCCCGCTGCCGGTCGCACAGCGCCGCCACGCGCTCCGCCGTGAGGTCCAGGCGGCCGGCCGCGTCAGGCAGCAGCACAAAGTCGTTCTGCGTGCCGTGGCCCTTGAGGAATTCGATGCCGCCCATGCCTCCAGGCTACTGGTCGAGCGCGGCGAGGACCCGCGCAGCCAGGTCCGCCGATCCGCCGTCGAACCACTGGATCCGCTTGTCCCGCCGGAACCACGAACGCTGCCGCCGCACGAACCTGCGAGTGGCCTGCGCGGTCGCCGCCGCTGCCGCCGCGAAGTCTCCTTCGCCGTCCAACTCGGCCAGCACCTGCTGGTAACCGAGCGCCCGGGAAGCGGTCTTCCCGTCCCGTAAACCGCGACCGAGCAACGCGCGCACCTCGTCCACGAGACCGCCTTCGAACATCCGCTCCACCCGCAGGTCGACGCGCTCGTCCAGCTCGGCGACCTCGCGGTCGACCCCGATCAGCACGGTGTCCCAGCGCGCCGGACCCGGTTTCGGCAGATTCGCCGAGAACGGCTCGCCGGTGATCTCGATGACCTCCAGCGCGCGCACGATGCGGCGAGTGTTCGTGGGCAGGATCGCGGCCGCCGCGACCGGGTCGCGCTCCCCCAGCCGGGTGTAGAGCGCGGCGGTGCCGAATTCGGCGGCCTCTTCGTCGAGCCGCGCGCGCACCGCGGGGTCGGTGCCGGGGAAACGGAGGTCGTCCAGGACCGCCTGCACATACAGCCCGGATCCGCCAGTCAGCACCGGAACCCGGCCCGCGTCGAGAATCCGCTCGATCGTGCCGCGGGCATCACGCTGATAGGCGGCGACCGACGCGGTCTCGGTCACGTCGAGTACGTCCAGCAGGTGGTGCGGGACCCCTCGCCGCTCTTGCACAGTCGCTTTGGCGGTGCCGATGTCCATGCCCCGGTAGAGCTGGAGCGCGTCGGCGTTCACCACCTCGCCGTCCAGCGCCAGCGCGAGCTCGACGGCCAGCGCCGTCTTCCCGGTGGCGGTGGGGCCGACGACAGCCACCGGACGGGGCTGTTGAGCAGGGCTGATCACGCCGCGAAACGCTACCCGGCCGGGGATGGACGCGGGCACGGAGCGTCAAGGAGAAGTAGGATCAACGCTTTCAGGCGGCTCATCCAGTACCACGGCGCGCGCTGAGCTGCTTGAATGCCGCTGGGGCCCCATGCCCCCGGCAGAGCACGACAACAGCGTAACCCGGCCCCGCTCACGCGGCGGGGCGCCCGCAGCCGCGGGCGTACAGGCGATAAGGAGCCTGCGATGGCCCAGGAGAACACGTCCCCCGGCACCCCGGCACCGCACCCGGTGCCGCACGCGCACGGCGCCGGCCATGCCGCGCCTCCGGTGCCGCCCGCCGAGCCCGCCCCCGCCACCTGGGGCCGGGTCGACGGGGAAGGCACCGTTTACGTCTTCACCGCCGACGGCGAACGCGAGGTCGGGGTCTGGCAGGCAGGCACGCCCGAGGAAGGCCTGCTGCACTACGCGCGCCGCTTCGACGACGTGCGCACCGAGGTCGAACTGCTCGAAACGCGGCTGAACTCCGGGGCGGGCGACCCGAAGCACGCGCTCTCGAGCGCCACCCAGATCCGCGACGGGCTCGGCGAGGCGGCCGTGGTCGGCGACCTGAAGGCGCTCGCCGCGCGGCTCGAGTTCGTGATCGGGCTGGCGGAGAAGGCGCTGGTCAACGTCAAGCACGAGCGCGAGGAAGCCCGGGCCGCGGCGGTCGCGCGCAAGCAGGCGCTGGCCGACGAGGCGGAGAAGATCGCCGCCGATTCCACGCAGTGGAAGGCCGCGGGCGACCGGCTGCGCGCGATCCTCGACGAGTGGAAGACGGTCAAGGGCGTCGACCGCAAGACCGACGACGAGCTGTGGAAGCGGTTCTCGAAGGCGCGCGAGGCGTTCAACCGCCGCCGCGGCTCGCACTTCGCCGAACTGGACAAGCAGCGGGCGAGCGCGAAGCAGCGCAAGGAAGAGCTGATCGCCGAGGCCGAGTCGATCGCCGATTCGGACGACTGGGGCGCCACCGCCGGCCGGTACAAGGACCTGATGGCCGAATGGAAGGCCGCCGGGCGCGCGCCGAAGGACAGCGACGAGGCGCTGTGGCAGCGGTTCCGCGCGGCGCAGGACGCGTTCTTCGCCCGCCGCTCGGCCGTGTTCTCCGAGCGCGACGCGGAGTTCGCCGGCAACGCCCAGCGCAAGGAAGAGCTGCTGGTCGAGGCCGAGAAGATCGACGTGGCGGCCAACCTCGAGGCGGCCAAGTCGGCGCTGCGCCGGATCCAGGAGCAGTGGGACGAGATCGGCAAGGTCCCGCGCGAACGCATCCGCGAGCTGGACGGACGGCTCAAGGCCGTGCAGGACGCGGTGAAGTCGGCCGAGGACAGCCGCTGGCGCCGCACCGACCCGGAGGCGCAGGCGCGTGCCGCGCAGTTCCGGGAGCGGGTCGAGCAGTTCGAATCGCAGGCCGCGAAAGCGCGGGCCGCCGGGGACGAGCGGCGGGCGAAGAAGGCCGACGAGCAGGCCGCCCAGTGGCGGGAATGGATGGAGGCCGCGGAAGCCGCGGTCGCCGATCGCTGAGCTGTACGCGAAAGGGCCGGTACCGCTGGGTACCGGCCCTTTTCGCGTTCGCTTGGTTCAGTCGCGCGAGAACGCCGTCCGCATCCAGAGCGTCGCCAGGATGATGGTCGCGATCCACGCCACGATCATCCCGATTCCCGGACCGTCGCCTGCCGCTCCGCTGGCGTGCGCGGACTGCTGCGACCAGATCGCCAGCAGGCCGTCGACCGAGGCGAACCAGCCGCCCGCGGCGCAGCACCACGCGATCCACCAGCGGCGCGACACGAGCGCGACCGCGCCGATGAACACGCCGACGCCGGTGGACGTCACGGCGAACAGCTGCGGGACGCCGCCCGCCTGGCCGGCCACCGTCTCCCAGCCCGCGTGGCCTTGGGCCCACGGCAGGATTTGGGCCACCAGCAGCACGAAGATCAGCACCGAGATGGTGAAACCGCGCCTGCCCAGCTCGACCGTGCGCGCGGCGCGGCGGCCCGCGTCGTCGATCTCGTCGCTGAGTCGCCGGTCGACCTCGGCCGGCGTTCCCGGTTCGCTCATCCTGCACACCCACTCACCGGGGCCGGCTGCGCCGCCGGGGCTCCGAAGCCCGGCAGTCCCAGGGTGACCCCGCTCGTCTTGGGCCGAAGACCGGCTTCGGCGTTGTCGCCCGCTCGCGTGCGGCGATGCGTCAGGAGGTCGCCGTCGGCGACGAGGTGGTGCGGCGCGCCGTAGCTGATCACCGTCTCCACGACGTCGCCCGGCCGGACCGAGCGGTCGACGGCCGGACCGGACGGCGTGAAGTGCACCAGCCGTCCGTCGCGGGCGCGCCCGCTCATCCGGTGCGTCTCCGCGTCCTTGCGGCCCTCGCCCGCGGCGACCAGCAGCTCGACCCGGCGACCGACCAGCTTGCGGTTCTCTTCCCAGGAGATCTCGTTCTGCAGCTCGACCAGCCGGTCGTAGCGCTCCTGCACGACCTCCTTCGGCAGCTGCTCCGCCATCTCCGCGGCGGGCGTGCCGGGGCGCTTCGAGTACTGGAAGGTGAACGCGCTGGAGAACCGCGCGGCGCGCACGACGTCGAGCGTCGCCTGGAAGTCTTCCTCGGTCTCGCCGGGGAAGCCGACGATGATGTCGGTGGTGATGGCGGCGTCCGGCATCTTGGCGCGCACCTCGTCGAGGATGTTCAGGAACCGCGTCGACCGGTACGACCGGCGCATCTCGCGCAGCACCCGGTCCGAACCGGACTGCAGCGGCATGTGCAGCTGGTGGCAGACGTTCGGCGTCTCGGCCATCGCGTCGATGACGTCCGAGGTGAACGCGGCCGGATGCGGCGAGGTGAACCGCACGCGCTCCAGTCCGTCGATCCCGCCGGTGGCGCGCAGCAGCTTGCCGAACGCGAGCCGGTCGCCGAATTCGACGCCGTAGGAGTTCACGTTCTGGCCCAGCAGGGTCACCTCGAGCACGCCCTCGGCGACCAGCGCCTCGACCTCGGCGAGAATCTCGCCGGGACGGCGGTCGCGCTCCTTGCCGCGCAGCGACGGCACGATACAGAACGTGCAGGTGTTGTTGCAGCCGACCGAAACCGACACCCAGCTCGCGTAGGACGATTCGCGGCGCGCGGGCAGCGTGGACGGGAACGTCTCGAGCGATTCGAGGATTTCGACCTCGGCCTCGGCGTTGTGCCGCGCGCGCTCCAGCAGCGTCGGCAGCGAGCCGATGTTGTGCGTCCCGAAGACGACGTCGACCCACGGCGCGCGCTTGACGATGTCGCCGCGGTCCTTCTGCGCGAGGCAGCCGCCGACGGCGATCTGCATGTCCGGATTGGCGACCTTGTCCGGGCGGAGGTGCCCGAGGGTGCCGTAGAGCTTGTTGTCCGCGTTCTCCCGCACGGCGCAGGTGTTGAACACGACCAGATCCGGCTTCGCCAGCGCGGAAGCGGGGACGTAGCCGGCTTCCTCGAGCTGCCCGGCGAGCCGTTCGGAGTCGTGCACGTTCATCTGGCAGCCGAACGTGCGGATCTGGTACGTTTTCGCGTTCATCGCCGTCCAGACTAAACCCCGGAGCCGACGCCGGACCCGGCACCCGCCTCGCGGACGTTATGCGACCTGGCTCACCTGGCATTCCGTTAATCGGGAAATGTGCCGTTGACCGGGAACGGAAATGCACCGAACCGGCCATCGCAGAACAATGCCGCCGGAATTTTCCTATTGTTTTCCGCACACTCCCGAAGATAAGATCACCGCCATTGTTTCCGAATCGGACCGCCGCCGCTCTGGAGGAAAAGTGCGCAAGGTTTTCGCCTGCTCCGCGGCTGCTGTCGCGAGCGCCCTCGCCGTCGCGGCATTGGCGGCCGCCCCGGTCACCGCGGCCCCGGCTCCCCGCTCGGTCACTTGGTCCGCCGACCCGGCCGACGGGGCCAAGGCGTTCAACTCGGTCCAGTGCGCCGACGGCCACTTCAAGACCGCGGACTCCGTGAAGGGCACAGTGTTCGTCGCCGAGCAGCTCGCGAAGGAGGAACGCTGCGAGGCGGTCGGCCCGGACCTCGAAGCGGGCAAGACCTTCTACCTCGGCTGGTCGTCGAAGTACCGGATCACCGACTCCACCAGCCGGTACGTGTTCCAGCTGAAATGCAGCCCGAGCACCGGCACCGCGAACCACCCGATCGTCCTCAAGATCTCCGGCGGCAAGCTCCAGCTGGAGGAATGGACCGTCGACCACACGAGCGTCAAGCTCTGGGAAGCGCCGGTCTCGAACGACCAGTGGCACGACATCGCCTTCCGGATTTCGACTGACCGGACCAAGGGCACCATCCAGTTCTGGTTCGACGGCAAGCAGCAGACGTTCTCCGACGGGTCGACCACTTACACCGGCACCACGATCGACGGGGACCGCAACTATCTGAAGTGGGGCGTCTACCACGAGGCCGACCAAACGGCGACGCAGTGGTTCAGCAAGATCCGGATGGGCACCAGCCTGACCGACGTCACCGGCTGACCTCTGGCACCATCGCCCCATGCGATGGAGGCTGACGCTGGCGCTGGCAGTGCTGACGGTGCTGCTGAGCGGGTGCGGGCCGAGCTTCGCGAACCTGCACCTGCGCGTCGCGGCCGGGTCGGTGGGCGGCGTCTACCACGACCTCGCCGGGCCGCTGGCATCGTCGTGGGCGGGCGAACTCGGCATCGAGACGCCCGAGGTACTCGCCACCCAGGGATCGCGCGACAACCTCAACCGAGTGCTTTCCGGGGGCGCGGACGTCGCGTTCGTCGCGGCCGACCTGGCCGCGGACGCGGCGGCCGCGCACCCCGGCAAGCTCGCCGCGCTGGCCCGCATCCACGACGAC